>DASTOZ010000357.1:0-4025 GCA_035762365.1 Pyrinomonadaceae bacterium
CAAGGGTGCTGAAGAAAAGGCCAGACCAAAGGAGCCGCGCCCGGTTTCGTTCGCTCAACTCGCGGGCACCGACTGGAAACCGAATCTGCCGAAGCCCGCTGTTTCTTCTGTTTCACTGCTGACTCCGGTGTCGACCGGCTCGCCGTTGCTGCCGTTGATCGGTCAACAGATGACGCCGATCGCGACGCCGCTCGTTTTCAGCGGAATCAGCCAGGAAACGCTGTCGATGTTTGCGCCCCAACTGGTCGCAAATGGACTGTTACCGGTTTCCGGCGTCGGTGGTTCCGCGGCGATCACGCCGATGGCTGAAGTGAATGGAAACACGTTCCCGGCGGGCAGCTCGATCAGCGTGCAACTCGTGCGTGGCGACTATTCGCTGGCGGCGGCGGGCACTGTCACGATGCGCGATGGCGACCGAATCTACGCGTTCGGTCATCCGTTTTTGAGCCTGGGCGCGTCTGACATGCCGATGACCGAGGCGTCCGTTGTCACCGTCATCGCGAACATGAACAACTCGTTCAAGCTGGCGGTTCCGGGACAGATGGTCGGATCTATCTCACAGGATCGAGCGACCGGGATCTATGGTCTGTTGGGTCGAGCGCCGAAGATGATTCCCGTGAAGGTGAACCTTCACACCAGCCGCGATCGCACCGAAAGTTATTCGTACGAAGTCGTCAGCGACTCGTTCCTGACTCCGATACTCCTCAACATCACCGTCTTCAATACGATCACCTCCAGCGAGCGAGTGCTGGGAGAATCGACGATCACGCTGAAGGGCGAGATCAAAATCAAAGGCCAGGAGACGATCGAGATCGACCGGCGTTTCTCGGCAAACAATTCACTCGTGCAGGCTGCTACCGCCATTGCCGCGCCGGTCGGTTCGCTGTTGACGAGCGGATTCGACGACGTGCAGCTCGAAGGCATCACGCTCGATATCGCGTCCTCGGAAACCAAGTACGCCGGAACACTCGAGCGGATTACGCTGGATCGGACCGAAGTCCGTCGCGGCGAGAAGGTCGAAGTACAAGCTTACGTTCGCACTGAATCCGGCAAGCAGTTTGTGCAACGGATTCCGGTGCAGATCCCGGAAGACGCCGCGTTGGGCCAGTTGCTGGTGTTTGTCGGCGACGGCGGCGCGTTGCAGGAAGGATCGGCCGCGAAGTCGTTTGTGCCGCAGGATCTGGGTCAGTTGGTGCGGGCCATCAACACGGTGAAGAAGAGCGATCGTTTGTATGTGAAACTGTTTCGCATCACGGCGGGTGTGGTGATCGGGACAAGTGAGCTGCCGAGCTTGCCGCCGTCGATGGTCGCGACCCTCAACAGCGATCGCACGTCGGGTGGCTATACACCGACCGTGTTGTCGCCGGTTTATGAAATGGAATTGCCGCCCGCGGAGTTTGTGATCTCCGGGCAGCAGCTCATCGCGATCGACGTGGTGAGATAGTTCTGCAAAAACGAACGTCCGGCGAACTCCAGTTGTCGTTTAGCTTGCTTCCGCAAGTCGACTCCCTCGAGTGCGCCGGACGAACTTTTCAAACCTGCCTTAGTTAACGCTTAATTGCTGCCTTTCGCTACTGCGCCTGCCGGATCCGCTAACGCCGCGATGCGGATTTTCAGTGCCGCTGTCAGACTGTCGACTTCCTCGGGCGTGTAGTTCGCCGACCGAAAAGCGTCTTTGATCTGCTCATCGCTCAAGCCCTTGAAACGTTCGCTCAACCAGCGAGCGTCCGCGACGGTGATTCCCGAGAACAGCTTCTGGTTCTTTCCACTGTAACTAAAATCGATCACGTCGCCTTTCACCGCTTTGATGAACTCGGCTTTGACGTAATCCTTCGGCTCGTTGCGGCTGCGCGAGAAGAAGCCGCCCGTCTTTCCGAACGAGCCACCCAGATCGCTGATGATGTAGCGCAACTCTGCCTCCCCGGTGTTCGGGTTGCGCATGGCGAGGATCTCGTTGTTATCGTCTTTCATGTCCCAGTTATTGATCATTACCATGAGGATCTTTAGACCACGAAACTCGGGCGTGTTTTGAAACGGATTGTTTTCCCACATCCAGTTGCCGACGCGATCGACGTCCTTTGGCCGCGCCTCGAAACGAACGTTCTCGAAGTCGCCTTTCCCTTCAATCTTTACTTTGGGAACGAGGTAAGCAATCTCCGTCGGATAGCCCAACGCCCACAGCAGCCGATTCGCGGCCGTATCTGGTTGCGCTTCTTTGCCGATCTTCGCGATCCACTCGTTGCCCTTCGCATCGCGGACGCGGTACTTCGTCGAGTAACCGCCCTTCTTTTGCTCGATGAAGGTCACCTTGCTGATGTCGGGTTTCATTTCTTCTCCGCCCGCGCCGAGCAGCAGATTGCGTGAGGAAATGTCGGTGGGCTCCGTCCAAAAAACTGGCGTGCCGGTTGGTGTTTTCTTCTCTTTTTTCTCTTTATCTTGCGCCGCCGCTGAAAACGGCAGGGCCAACATCAGGACCAGCAAAAATACGCGCGAATACTCGAATCTGGTACGAAACATGATTTTCTCCACGTGCTGTAAGTTTCTGATACAAGACTGAACAGTCTCCGTCTTGTTAACGCGCACAAAACGAGACGAATGTGTCAGTCACCTGGTTAATAGGCAACACAGATACCGGGGATTGCTGGAGGTGAGGGGTGATCCTTGTGTCTTGTACTTGGTGCTTTGTACTTGGTGCTTTGTATTTGGATCAAACCAAAGCACCAAGCACCAACAACCAAGCACAAGGTGTTACGGGTTAGGCGGAGTCGCGCCCTGCGGCGTGAGCCACAGCTCGACAAACAACTCGTTCCGCGGGCTGCCAACTAAAGTCACGATTCGGTGCTGATCGATTCCTCGTGAGTTCACCATGTAGTCGACGATGCGACCCGAGTGTTGTTGCACCTCGCCGCGCTTGCTGTGGCGACCGGGGTAGACGATGACGTAAGCCGTGGCTGTCGGATCGTTCTGCAACTCGATCACGAGATTATCGAGCCGTGCTTTTTCGTCATTGCGCTGGATGTCGGGAAACTCGTCGAACTTGCGGCTGGTGATCTTCGGCACTGGAATGGAAACACCGCAGTCAGCCGAGCAGGTCAGCGAGCCGTATCCCGGCATGTACAGGTATGCGCGGACGGTGGCGCCCGCAAGACCAGTCGTGCTCACGCTGATGCTCCTGGTGCCTTGGCCTTCGACGATCGATCCCGCGGAGATGCTCCAGTTGTAGACGGGCGTGATCGACGGCGTGCCGCCGCTTACGCGCGCAGTGAATGTGATTGGTTGATCGATGCCAACGGTGGTCGGACAAACGATCTCGATAGCCGGACAAACAGGTGGAATCACGGGACAAGGGGTTACAAGCACGGAGACGGAAGAGAACGCATGACACTCGCCTTCGTTCCCGCTCGTTTGAATATCGAGAGACGCTTTGTGGTAGCCGGGTTTCAGACCAGTCATGTCCCAGGTCACGACCGGACCCTCGCCGGTGATCGTGCCGCCCGACGTACTCCAGCGATATTTGATGGGATAACCGCCGGGAGAAACAGCATTCGCGTTGAGTTGTACCTTTGGACCACCGGCTTCGGTGCACGCGGTGACAGTCGTCGGGCTCGACGATAGCTTAAGCGTAAGCGGCGGGTTGACCGAACTCACGACAGTCGTTTTCTTCTGCGCTGACGTGTATGGAGAAACAATCATGGCAGCCAGGGCAATTGGCGCCATGAAAAGGATCACGCGGGGGCGATTTTTTCTGGACATCTGCACTCCTTAAACTCACAACAAAAGTCATTTTCCAGCGGTTGGTTTGACTCCAGATCGAAATTGGCGTTAGATAATTGGGCTTCTTTCCCCAACTTAAGGGGCTATATCAAACGAGCGCTGAGTTTCCTACGAGATGAGACGAATTCTCTTATTCTGCTCCGTGTGTTTACTGGTGTTTGCACTTGGTTGCAAGCGGAGCGGTCAGCAGTCGACGAATAATAGTGCCGGAACGGCAGAGGTGTCCAACGGTTTAAACGGCGACCGATCGA
>DASTOZ010000358.1:0-9266 GCA_035762365.1 Pyrinomonadaceae bacterium
AATCGAGGACATTGCGCGTACCGCCCACGTTGACGCGCATCGCGAGCTCGCGCTCAACGGCGAGATCGTAAACAGCGGCGAGATGAAACGCGCGCGTCGTCTGTTCGCGGGCGAGAGCGGCATCTGCGGCAGTCAAACCTAGACCGGGTTGACTGATGTCGCCTTCGATCAACTTTAAATCGTGGATCGCTTTGCCGGCGAGCTTCGCCAGTGCGGCAGCATCGTTTCGCGCACGCGCGGCCAATGACGGCTGGACCAGCAAAATGAAACGGCAATCGGTTCGGGCGAGGCGTTCCAACAGGCGGTTGGCGATAAAACCCGGAAATCCGGTAATGAAGAGTGTTTGTCTATTCGACATCAACTTTGGTGAGTATAATCTGAATTCCCTTTTTGACTGGAGATCCGCAAGCGGGAAACATACGTAAAAGAAAAATTTCAAAAAATTTCTTCTTCCATTGGAGATCCGCAAGCGGGAAGCTCATTCGAAAACGAATCACCCTCAACTCCAGGCACGACTCATGAAAGGTCCAAACAAGATGAAGCCTTTGCCCCCCTCGATGTTACTGCGCCGAACAGCGCTCGCTCTTATTCTTCTGCTGGCGGCTCTGTTTTCGATCGCCGCACAGGAGAAGCAGTGCAACATCAAGGTGACGCTGCTGCAGGTTAACGACGTCTACCAGTTTGCCCCAGTCGATCAGGGTACGGCTGGCGGTCTGGCCCGCCTACAGACACTCACCAAGTCGATCAGGGCGCAGAACCCGAACACGCTGTTCCTGATGGCCGGCGACACGATCTCGCCGTCAGTCGAGTCAATCACTTACAAAGGCGCGCAGATGATTGACGCATGGAACGCGATCGGGCTCGATTACGCCACCTTCGGCAATCACGAGTTTGACTTTGGACCAGACGTGCTGCGCGAGCGAATCAAGGAGTCGAAATTCGGCTGGGTCGCCGCGAATGTAATCGACTTGAAAACGGGCAAGACGTTTGGCGACGTGCCGCCCTACGTGATCCGCGAGTTTAGCGGTGTCAAGGTCGGATTGTTCGGCTTGGTCCTGCCGGAAACGAAGAGCACATCGCGACCCGGAGCAGACGTCGACTTCCGCAACCCGTGCGAGATCGCGAAACAAATGGTTTCCGAACTGCACGCAAAAGGCGCAAAGGTCGTCGTCGCGTTGACGCACCTTTCGATGCGTGAAGACAAAGAGGTGGCCCGCTGTTCAGACGTCGATATCATTATTGGGGGCCACGAACACACGCTGCTCGAATCTCACGCCGGCAGAGCGCCCATCTTCAAAATGACTTCCGATGCACGCGAGCTTGGCCAGATCGATCTCAACATCTCGCAAACGACGGGTGAAATCGAGAGCATCGACTGGAAGGTAATCAAGGTCGACAGCAAGACCAAGGACGCGCCGGAGTTCGCGGCGGTTTACAAAAAGTATGCAAACCTGCTCGCGGAACTATCACAGCCGGTCGGGCGTTCGACCGTCGTCCTCGACGCTCGCAGCGCGCAAAACCGCACGCAAGAGACGAACGTCGGTAATCTCGTTGCCGACTCGTTTCGCAAAGCGCTGGTTGCGGATGTCGGTTTGATGAACGGCGGTTCGATTCGCGCCGACGAGTTGATTCCCGCGGGGCGGATCCTGATTCGGGACGTGTTGTCGATTCTGCCTTTTAAGAACAAGTTGGTTAAAATCGAGGTCACGGGAGCGATGTTGAAAGCGGCGCTGGAGCATGGCGTCAGCCGGACGGCGCCTGGCGCGGAGCCGGGCGGGTTTCCGCAGGTGTCGGGCGTCCAGTTTTCGTTTGACGCGTCGAAGAGCCCGGGCTCGAGGGTTGTCGACGTAAAGGTCAACGGTCAGCCGCTCGACGAAACGAAGAAGTACACGCTGGCGACCTCGACGTTCATCGCGCTCGACGGCGGCGACGGGTACACGATGTTCAAAGGAGCGCCGGTGCTTCTTTCGCCAGACAAGGCGCCCATCGATTTTGACGCGCTCAAACGCATGTTCGTCGGCGGGAGAGCGGTCGCGCCGAAGGTCGAGGGACGGATAAAACGATTGGATACAGTGCAGAAACCCGCAACTGACTGTAATTAGTGTTTATGAAGACGTACGACGACGCGCGCGAGCGTGCTTCAGACCTGAGACGGTATGAAGCGAACCAACTGTTTCACGAAGCGTACGAAGCGCAGCAGGCCAACGACTACGAGCGCGCAATCGAGCTCTACAAGCGTTCGATCGAGACGTATCCGACGGCAGAAGCGCACACGTTTCTCGGTTGGGTCTACAGTTTTCAGGAACGCTACGACGAAGCGATCGAAGAATGCCTCGAAGCGATTCGAGTGGATGAGACGCTCGGCAATCCGTACAACGACATCGGGAGTTATTTGCTGGCGAAAGGGGATTCGTACGGCTCGGTGCGGTGGTTCAAGCGCGCGCTGCTTGCGCCGCGTTATGAGTCGTACGCGTTTCCGCACTTCAATCTCGGGCGAGTTTATGAGAACCGGAAGAAGTTTCTCGATGCGGCGCGGCACTACGGCCTCGCCCTAAAGCAGAAACCCAATTTCAGGGAAGCGGCTGTCGGGCTCAGACGGATGCAGTCGAGGTTGAATTGAGCTTGGTGCTTAGTGCTTTGTTCTTTGTTCAGTAAGCTCCAGGGTTATTCAAAGCACCAAGCACAAAGCACCAAGCACCAAGCACCAAGTACAAAGCACCAAGCACAAAGCACCAAGCACAAAGCACCAGGTTCAAAGCACAAAGCTCATCTTTCCATAATCGGAATCTTGTCACCCTTCTCGTTAACCGCGACGTAGATCACTTCCGCTTCCGTCACGCGCACTCGTTCGCTTTTCCCCAATCGCTCAACTTCAACGATTACGCGCACGGTAATCGACGTGGTCCCAACGCGCATGGTTTCAGCGTAGAAGCTCACAAGGTCGCCAACGTAAACCGGTTTGTGAAAGATAACTTCCTTCATAGCGACGGTGACGAACCGCTGCATGTGCGTGTGACGATGCGCCTCGATCGCGCCCGCCGTATCGATGTAACTAAGAATGACGCCGCCAAAGATGGTCCCCTGCGAGTTGGTGTCGCGTGGCAGTAGTGTGATTCGTATTGCGGGATCGCGATGTTCCATGCGGCTATCCTAAGCTCTTCGGCGCACGCGGAACAAACGTGATTATCCTGGTGTCTAAGCCTGCGTCGATCCCCGGCCCAAACGGACCAGACGTGAAAGGTCGTGACGTGATGAATCTGTTTCTGCTTTACCTGAACTCGCTGCTATTGCTCGTTTCTGACGAGACTCCTACTGCTGCGTTCGACGACATGGGCAAATTGCTGCTCGGCG
Organism: Pyrinomonadaceae bacterium; assembly: GCA_035762365.1. Classification (GTDB taxonomy): domain Bacteria; phylum Acidobacteriota; class Blastocatellia; order Pyrinomonadales; family Pyrinomonadaceae; genus PSRF01. The sequence continues at coordinate 3,352 of DASTOZ010000358.1, forward strand.
GCACTGTCGCGGCAGTCGTTGTTGCCGTTGGCTTCACACTCGTGAGATTCCGAATGCGTGACAAAAAACCGCCAACGTCGGACTTCCTGAGTATTAGTTCGGTTGAGAATGAGACAACCGCAAAGGGACTTTAGGGCGCTAGTTGTTCGTTGATCCAATCGGTAATCGCTTGCTTGAGTTCGTCGAGACGGTTTTCGAAGAAGTGTCCTGCGCCGGGGATGACGACGAGTCGTACCTGTGTGCGTTTTTCGAGTTCGGCGGCGAGTTGTCGCAACTTTTCGACGTCACCGTACTCATCATGCTCGCCATGAACGAGCAGTAACGGCTTGCGGCATGATTCGAGGAAGCGGAAGTCGTACTTATCGAGCGGCGTGCCGATGCCGATCAAACACTGAACGCGATCGTCGTCGATTCCGACGTCTAATCCGACTTGCGCCCCAAACGAAAAACCGCACAAAACTAAGCGCAACTGAGGATACTGGGCCGCGAGGTAGTCGAGTCCGGCCCGAACATCGTCCTGTTCACCGCGGCCTTCGTCGTGTTCGCCGCTGCTTCCGCCAACGCCGCGAAAGTTAAATCGCAAGACAACAAGCCCGGCATCGTTCAAGGCTGTAGCAGCCCGAAAGACGACTTTGTTGTGCATCGTTCCACCGCCAAGTGGGTGGGGATGAAGCACGAGAGCCGCGGCTCGAGGTGGGCCTTGCCGCGGCTCTTTGATAATCGCTTCGAGCTGTCCGTGCGTTACCGGGATGACAAGGTTGCCGGCGGGGTACATATCAACAACTTCGACACGCAGCACACATCAGTACACGGGTCAGGAGCTTATTGTTCTTCGACACTCGCATTGTCGCCACCAGCGTTTTCGAACTCGGCCGTGGTGGATTCAACCATAGAAGCTTCGCTTTCAAGGGGTTCAGCAGGAGGCGCAACTTCGAGGGGCGCTGTAGCTTTCGACGCTCTTGATTTCTTTGCGGCTTTCCTTCCGGCCTTTTTCGCGGCGCCCTTCTTCGTGCTCTTACCAGCCTTCTTGGTCGACTTCTTAGCAGCCTTCTTACCAGCTTTCTTCGCGGCTTTCTTACCAGCTTTCTTGCCAGCCTTCCTGGTACCACCTTTCTTCGCGGCCTTCCTGGTCGACTTCTTTCCGGCGCTCTTCTTTGCTCCTTTTCGCCCCGCCTTGCGCGCACCCTTAGACTTCTTGGTTCCCTTTTTGGCTGCCATCTCCTTCGCTCCTTTAGTTGGTCTGATTTTGGCTCACCGTAGCAAAATAATGTGTGACTGTCCACGATGTTTTGATCGAAATTTTTAACGCACTCGAATCGAGAAACTTTGTAGACACGCATCGACGTTTCAGCTACATTAATCCCGCTCTCCACAACGAACCCGGCGGAAAGGCTGACTGGATGCAGGATAGTTGCGCTACCAGCGCTGGAACTGTTGTACAACCCTCGCTTTATCGTCTCAGCCAAGTTTTGTCGAACCATTCGAACCAATCCGACTTGGCGCCCGACACTCAAACATCACGAATTCAAGCCGGCGCACGCAAGACTGCGCTCGTCGTCGACGACGTTGCCGACGTTACCGAGATGCTCGCTGTGGTGTTGAGCCATGCGGGCTACGAGGTTGTCACAGCCGCGTCTGCGCGAGCGGCCCTCGATGCCGCGCGGCAGCGTCAGTTTGACGTTGTAATCTCCGATATCGGCATGCCGGAGATGAATGGTTATCAACTCGCGCGCGAGATGAGAACGCTGCCGGGTTATCAAACCGTGCCGATGGTTGCCGTCACGGGCTACTCGATGTTCGACGATAAGGAACGGTCGACAAACGCAGGCTTCAATGCACACATGACGAAGCCGATAGATCCTCGGGCGCTGCTCGATCTGATCGAACAACTGTGAGCGAAGAGCCAGTTGAGCGATTGATGACGCCGTATCCCGGCACAGTCACCCCCAAATCAGGATCCACACTCCGAATAATTCAGCTTTTAATTGGCGTAGTCGCGATCGCCGGCATCTTCTGGTTCCTGCAATTCTCAACCAACTCGATCTGCTGCGGCGATTACGACGGCTACTATCACATCAAGTGGTCCCGATCGTTGTGGGAAGGGATGAAGGGCGGACAGTTCCCGCCGGACTTTCCCTGGCTGCCGCTGACGACACTCAACTCGAAAGAGTACGTCGATCATCATCTGCTTTTTCATATCATGCAGATCCCGTTCGCGGAGTTTTCAGACCCGCGTAAGGGCGCGAAGGTGGCCTCGGTCGTTTTTGCCACGCTGGCGGTCCTTTCCTGTTACTGGCTGCTGATCTACTTCCGCATTCGTTTCGTGCTCGTGTGGCTTGTCGCGTTGTTGGCGTCCTCGGTGCCGTTTCTATTTCGGATGAACATGGCGAAGGCGCCGCCACTGGCGATCGTCTACCTGGTAATCGCGATCGGGCTGTTTTTCAAGAAGAAATACTGGCCGCTGTTGCCGTTAGCCCTTCTCTTCACCTGGACTTACGACCTGTTTGTGCTGTTGATAATGGCGGCGGTGCTTTGGACGCTGGTCATCGCGTGGACCGAACGGCGTTTTGAGTGGCGTCCGTTGCTTTGGGTGATCCTGGGTTGTGCGGCGGGCTTGGTCATCAATCCTTACTTTCCGCAGAACTTCCGGCAGTTGAGCGAGCACATGGCGATCAAGCTCACCATGTCAGGGTACGACACGAAGGTCGGATCGGAGTGGTATCCGTACGACTCGTGGGAGTTTCTCGGCAACTCGGCGGTGGCGTGCATCGCGATGGTTGTTGGTTACATCTCGTTCGAGCCTGGCGAACGGCGGCGGGCGCACTATCCGTTGTTCTTCTTGTTGTTTTCGACGGCGCTAATGATCATGACGGCGCGTTGGAAGCGAATCTCGGAGTACTGGCCCGTGTTCGCGGTGATGTTTGCCGCGTTTTCGTTGCAAGCGTGGTTGCGGCCGGTCTTTCCGTCTTATTTGACTCGCTTGCCGGAACACGTGCTGGAGGAGCTCAGACCGTTTTTCGACGGCGCAACTCCGGAGAGGATCGACTGGCGTGAGTGGGCGAGGATAATTGGTGCTGCTTTCGTGGCGCTCGTGTTGGGAGTCGTGCTGTTCTTCAATCTTTGGTCCGCGACTGAAGAGATCGGGCGGAGCGATCCGCACGATCGTTATGAGAAAGGCGCCGCGTGGATGCGGGCCAACATTCCGCCCGGACAGATCGTTTTCAATACCGACTGGGACGATTTTCCGCGGCTCTTCTACTTCGATCCGACGCACTACTACGTGTCAGGTCTGGATCCGAGTTATCTGTTCGAAAAGAACCCCGATCTGTCGCGGTTGTACGATCGCATCACGCTCGGGCAGCAGGACGATCCCGGACCGCTGATTCGCGATCGTTTTAGGGCGCGTTACGTGTTTTCCGACAACGCGCATGACGACTTCTTTGAGAAAGCGCGGGAGAGTGGGTGGTTCGATATTGTTTACGAGGATACTGACTGCACGATAATGTATATTCGCGATCAGCGGATCAAACCGGAGGAAGACGTACTCGGCTTCCCGGATGAACCATGAAACTTAAGTGCTTACTCATCTTGTTGGCGTTGTTCCTGGCGGGTTGCGGTGGATCGAAGACCGAAACGCCGAGTGAACCGGCGGGGTCTGCGTCGCCCGCCGCTAGTGCTGAGTCGAGTCCTTTGAGTGGATTTGAGAAGGATCTACAGTTCATTCGGAACGGGCAGTTCACTTACGTCTGGATCTTCTCGCGCAAAGACGGCAAGAAGCTGGATCCGGGCGACACGATTTTTCTGAAAGCCAACGCGCCGCAGGTTGTCGATTGGGTGGTGACGGACGAAGGGAAGAAGGTGATCGCCGGCACCAACTTCAACCTCGAAGAAGGCAATATGGAAGTTCTGAAGAGGCGCTACGTCGTCGAAGACTACACCGGGAAATAATTTGATTTTAGATCACGTGAGATTCGCCAGAGGCCTGGTGAGGTTCAACCGAGAATTACATAAAAAATTTCTTATTCTATGAGTGATCCTCTAGAGCGACCTTCGCCGGACTTAGCACGATCTTTCCGAACTGCGCTCGATTCTCGATCAGTTCATGAGCCTGCCGGGCCTCGCTGAGTGGCAGCACGCGATCGACAACTGCGCGAATCTTACCCTGCTCGACAAACTTCATCGCCTCGAGCAATTCCGCTTTTGAACCCATAAACGAACCGAGTATGTTCAGGTGACGGTAGAAGACCTGCCGCAGATCGGTGTGCGCGTCATAACCGCTGGTCGCACCGCACGTCACGAGCCGGCCATTCGGTTTGAGGCTCGCAATCGATCCGGGCCACGTCGCCGCGCCCGTGTGTTCTACGACGACGTCAACACCCTTGCGATCCGTTAGCCGCCTGACTTCTTTCGGCCATTCGCTGTTCGAGTAGTTGATGGTTTCGTCAGCGCCAAGCTCGCGCGCAGCGGTGAGTTTCTCGTCTGAGCTGGCGGTCGTGAGCACACGCGCGCCTCGCAGTTTCGCGACCTGTATCGCGATCGATCCGACGCCGCTGCCGGCAGCATGCACCAGAACCGTCTCGCCGGCTTGAACAGCGGCACGCGTGACGAGCATGTGCCAGGCAGTCAGCGTCACTAACGGCAGCGCCGCGGCTTCTTCCCAACTGAGCTGCGACGGCTTCGCAACGATATTGACCCCCGGAACAGCGACGAACTCCGCATAACCACCATCGCGCCGGTAACCGATGATGTCGTACTCGCGACAGAAATTGTCGTTCCCACTCAGACACGCCTCACAATGTCCACACGAAACACCCGGCTGGACCATCACCTCGTCCCCGGCCTTGACCCACGTCACCAGCTCCCCAACCTCCGCGACAACTCCGGCAATGTCATTCCCGAGAATGTGCGGCAACGGAATCTCAATTCCCGGCAAACCGCGGCGCGCCCAGATGTCGAGATGGTTCAGGGCACACGCCTTTACCTGCACGAGCACCTCGTTCGCGCGGATCTGCGGTGGCGGGACGTCCGTGTACTCGAGCACGTCCGGCCCACCATGTTGGCGAAAGATGACGGCCTTCATTAGTTCGCACCAACCACTTCAGGTTTTTCGGCAGCCTGTTCGCGGGCGTGGTAGGAGGAACGGGTAAGAGGACTGGATTCGACGTGATGGAAGCCCATCTCCATGCCGATCTCGCGCCACTTCGCAAACTCCGCGGGAGTTACGTAGCGTTCGACCGGTAAACGACGGACATGTGGCTGAAGATACTGACCGATCGTCATGATGTCGCAGGAGACCGAGCGGAGGTCCTTCATTAACTCGACTACTTCGTCGAACGTTTCGCCGAGGCCGACCATGATCCCGCTCTTCGTCAACATCCCTCGACGTTCGCGATCGCGTCTTGCTGCCGCACGTTCGAGAAGCGTCAACGACTGCTGGTAAACCGCATCCGGTCTGACGCGACGATAGAGGCGAGCGATCGTTTCCGTGTTGTGGTTGAGAACGTCCGGTTGAGCGTCGAGGACCGTGTTGAGCGCGGCTTCATCGCCGTTAAAGTCGGGAATCAGGACCTCGATCTTGCATTCGGGATTCAGGGCGCGCACCTGGCGGATCGTCTCGGCCCAGTGTGCCGCGCCGCCGTCGGGCAGATCGTCGCGGTTGACAGACGTGATCACCGCATGTGCGAGGTTCAGATGGCCCACAGCTTCGGCGACGTGCCGCGGCTCTTCCGGATCGAGACTTCCCGGTTTTCCTTTTCCCACCGCGCAGAAACCGCAATGACGAGTGCAGATGTCGCCGCCGAGCATGAACGTCGCGGTGCGATCCGACCAGCATTCGAAGATGTTTGGACAGCGTGCTTCCTGGCAGACGGTATGTAGATTCAGACCTTCGATTAGCTGCAAAACGTGGTTCTGGT
>DASTOZ010000359.1:0-4358 GCA_035762365.1 Pyrinomonadaceae bacterium
CAACGGCGCCGGTTCGTTTCAACGACCGGCCATATCGCGGGCGCATCGAAGTCTTCACGAACTTGCGCGGATCGTTGACGGTCGTGAACGAGTTAGGTCTTGAAGACTACGTCCGCGGCGTCGTTGCCAACGAACTCTCGCCGGGTGGTTATCCGGCGATCGAGGCGTTGAAGGCGCAGGCGATTGCCGCGCGCACTTACGCGCTGAAGAACCGCGGACAGTTTATGTCGCAGGGTTTCGACATCCTGCCGACGACGCGCTCACAGGTCTATCGCGGGCTGACTTCGGAGAATCCGTTGTCGACGCGCGCCGTCGACGAAACACGCGGCCTCGTCGCGACGTACGATGGCGAGCCAATCAACGCGCTTTACACGTCCACGTGCGGCGGCCGCACTGAAGATTCGGAGAACATTTTTAACCAGGCGGCGCCGTATTTGCGCGGCCGCGAATGCGCTGCCGAAGGAAATGCGGCGTTCGAACGTTACGTTGTGAAGACTACTCGCGATCCCGCGGAGTTGCGCGACGACAGTAACGTCACCGTCGTGCGTGACGTCGCGTTGTTGCTGACGCAAAACTTCGGTTCGCTGAACGCACGCGTCACGGATGGTTGGCTCGCGGGCGACGCACCGGCCGCTGAAATTCGCGTTTGGTTGACACATGCGGCGCGCATTGCGCGTCAAACACCGCCGATTACGGGCGAGGACGTGAATCGCCCGCCTGCGTTCGCGACCGCAATCGCCACCGCCATTCTCGGCGAAAGCCGCACCAGCACGCTGATGAACAACGCCGACGCGGATTACCTGCTCGGCGTTCGCGACGCGTCGACTGTTCCAACTGAGAACCGCGCCGATCTCGCGATGCTCGTGCGCGAAGGTCATCTGTCGGTCTATCCCGACGCCACGATACGTCCGCGCGAACCGCTGAGTCGCGCGCGCGTGCTGCACGCGATCGCGCGGCTGCTCGAAGCACGCAACCTGTTGCAACTTCAGAAAGCGAATGCCCGACCATCGTCGGACGGCCAGGTGATTCTTCGTTCCGCGAAAGGCAAGGACCAACCGTTACGCGTCAACGCCGACGCGTTTCTGTTTCGGCAGCTCGGCGAGCGCGCGTATGCGGTTTCATCCGTGACGCTCGTCGGCGGCGAACCGGTTACTTATCACCTCGCGCTCAACGGGCAGATCGATTATCTGGAAGTTAAGCCCGCGCCGAATGGCGCCGCTGCCGATCGCTTCTCGCCCTTCTCGAACTGGACCACGACGCTGAGTCTCGGCCAGGTGCAGGCGCGATTGGGGCGCGCGGCGCGCGGCATTGGACCAATCGTCGATCTGCATGTCGTGTCACGCGGTTCGTCGCATCGCGTGACGGATCTCGAGATTGTCGGCGCAAACGGCGCCGCTCACGTGCGTGGCGGGCGAATCCGTTCCGCGCTTGGTCTGCGAGAACAACTCTTCGTGATCGATCGCGAGTACGACGAAACGGGTCGTGTTACCGAGTTCAATTTCGTCGGACGTGGTTGGGGACACGGCGTCGGCATGTGCCAGGTGGGCGCGTACGGTCTGGCGAAGCAGGGTTGGTCAGCCGAGCAGATCTTGAAGGCTTATTATTCGAACATTCAGTTAACACGGATTTATTGAATCTCTCGCGTAATCAGATCCTGGGTGGCCTGATACTACTCTTCCTCATCTGGGTAGTGGCGCTTTTCCGCATCCTATGAATCCCGTCATCGCGATCGTTGGTCCAACAGCGTCAGGCAAAAGCACGCTCGGGATCGAGGTCGCGCTCGCGCTGGACGGCGAGATCATCAACTGCGATTCCGTTCAGGTCTATCAGGAGATTCAGATCGCGACGGCGAAAGTTCCGCTCGACGAACGCAAAGGCGTTCCGCACCACTTGATCGACTTCGTCTCGCCTTCAATCAACTACACCGCCGTCGAGTGGGCGCAGGAAGCAGCGCGCAAGATCGAAGAGATCGAGAGTCGCGGACGCGTGCCGTTGCTGGTCGGAGGCACCGGTTTTTACCTGCGCGCATTGCGACAGCCGTTCTTCGTCAGTCCGCAAACCGATGAGACGCTTCGTCGCAGGCTCAATTCAATCCGCGACCGCCATGGCCCCGAACATCTTCATCGACTCCTCGCCCGTCTGGATCCAAGAGCGGCGACGCGGTTTTACCCGCGCGACTGGCCGCGCGTGCAGCGGGCAATCGAGGTCTACGTGCAAACCGGCCGCTCCATTATGGACCAGAAGGACGAACGCCCCGATCCACACGAAAGCTCGCGTCGCCTGCGCATCCTCGCACTCAACCCGCCACGGGGCGAACTGTATCGCCGCATCAACGAACGCACGGAAGCCCACTTCGAGGCCGGGCTTGTGGCAGAAGTGCAACAACTTCTGGATCGTGGCTTCTCAACCCGATCGAACGCGCTCGGCGCGCATGGTTACCGTCGCGTAGTGGAGTATCTACAGGGCCAACGGGACCTTCCCAGCGCCATCGAACAGACCAAGCTGGACGTGCGCCACTACGCGAAACGGCAGTTGACATGGTTTCGCCATGAAGCCGGGGTCGAGTGGTTCCACGGTTTTGGTGAGGAAAACGACATTTTGGAGTTGGTTCTAGCGGCGGCCGGCGGTGGTTCACGGTCCAAATAATCATGTTTCCGTCACATCTGCTCGCAAGTCTTGTCAGTCAATGATCGGTGTTGTAATCTGATTGCAACCGCGCGCTTTCATTCCGGGTTTCAATACCATGTCTGATGGCAAACAGGCACCGCAGAATATTCAGGACGCCTTTCTAAACACCGTCCGCCGCGAGAAGACTGCCGTCGTCGTTTATCTGCTGAACGGCGCGAAGCTGACGGGACGAATCAGAAGTTTCGACAAGTTTTCGGTGCTGCTGGAATCGGGTTCGCAGGAACAGCTCATCTTCAAGCACGCCATCTCCACGATCTCTCAGTCGCGTCGGGGCACCGGCGAACTGCATTCGCAGACCGGCGCTGAAGCGCATCCGCGCGAAGTCCGCGACGCGAACTCGCCTGAGGCGTGACATTCGTTTAAACTCTTCCGCTTTAATTCGGCCAAGTAAGTATTGCCATCATCAACAACAGAGGGTCTTGTGCCTGGAACTTTCATTACCTTTGAAGGTATTGACGGCAGTGGGAAATCCACACAACTGCGGTTACTCAACAACTTTCTGCGGACCCACGGCTGGGACGCGCTTATAACTCGCGAACCCGGCGGCACGCCCGTCGGCCTGCGACTCCGCGCCGCGCTTCTCGATGCGACTGAAGAGGTCGATCCGCTCACCGAACTACTCGTCTTCGCCGCCGATCGTGCCCAGCACGTACGACGCGTGATCCGGCCCGCGCTTGAATCCGGCCATATCGTGATATCGGATCGCTACGCTGATGCGACAGTCGCGTATCAGGGCGCCGGACGAGGTTTTCCGCCGGAGCTGATCGCGGCGATCGTCCAGCTCGCGACGGAGGGTTTGAAACCTAATCTGACTGTGCTGTTCGACGTCGGCATTGAAGAATCAACCAGCCGCACTACGCGACGCTCGACGGGCAAAAGCTCAAACAAGACAGGGCGCGACCGGCTCGATATCGAAAATGCAGAGTTTCATTCTCGCGTGCGCGAAGCGTACCTGCGGATCGCTAGCGCCGAACCTGAGCGCGTAAAGATAGTCGATGCGAGTGGTCCAGTTGAACAGACGCAGGAGCGAGTCAGGGAAATCATTATTCCGTTTTTGAAAACAAGAATTTAAAACGAATGTTCGATCAGATCGCGGGAAACGCACGAGTCAAAGAAGTACTGAAACGCATGCTGGAATCCGACAGGCTTCCGGGCGCCTTGCTGTTCGCGGGTGAAGAAGGCGTTGGCAAAAAACTGTTCGCGCTGGAAGTCGCGCGCACCTTGAACTGCCGCACACCGCGAAACAACGAAGCCTGTGGTCAGTGCTCCGCGTGCACACGCATCGCAAAGATCAACTATCCCGAACGCGAAGATGCGGACGAGTGGAGCCAGATCATCTGGACGGACCATCCCGACGTCGGACTCGTCGTCGCTCCGAAGCGCGTGTTGCGCGTCGAGCAGATGCGGCAGATCGAAAAAGAAGCGAACTTTCGTCCGTTCGAAGGCAGGGCGCGTATGTTTCTGATCGACGAGGCTGACAAGCTCAACGACGCCTCGGCGAACGCACTGCTCAAAGTTCTCGAAGAACCACCGCGAACGTCGCACCTGATCCTGATCACAGCGCGGCCCGCGATGTTGTTGCCGACAATACTCTCGCGCTGTCAGATGATCCGTTTCGCGCCGCTGACGCCGGACGAGATCGAAACTCAGCTAACCAAAAACGCCGTCGA
>DASTOZ010000360.1:0-12129 GCA_035762365.1 Pyrinomonadaceae bacterium
CGATCACGACACTGCCGCTGATTCCTGTTTGCGCGGCGATCACAACCCGTTCGCCGATGTCGCAGTTGTGACCGACATGGACCATGTTGTCGAGCTTCGTGCCGCGTCCGATGCGCGTGCGGCCGAGCGCGGCGCGATCGACGCACGTGTACGCGCCCATCTCGACGTCGTCTTCGATCACCACCGTTCCGATCTGCGGAAACTTCTGATAGCCGAGCTCGTGACGAACGTAACCGAACCCATCTGCGCCAATGCAAACGCCCGCGTGAAGAATAACGCGGTTGCCGATCGACACACCGTCGTACAAAACGACGTTCGGATGAAGCACGCAATCCTCGCCGACAGTGACGTATTCGCCAATCGTCACATGCGGGCCGATGTAGGCAGTTGCCGCGACATCGGCCGTCTCGGCAACGACGGCGGTCGGATGAACCGAAGGCTCGCGCTTCACGCCGTGAAGCACAGCACCGATGATCGCAAACGCGAGCTTCGGATTCGAAACTTCGATCAGCGTGCGATTTGAAAACTTCTCGCCGGCGCCTTTCGGCACGATCAAACATGAAGCCCGACTCTCGAGCGCGGCCGGCATGAACTTCTCGTTGTCGACGTAGGCAATCTCACCCTTGCGAGCCTGATCCAAATCGGCAATTCGATAAATCTGTGTCTCCGCATCGCCAACGACGCGGCCACTCACGTTCTCAGCAAGTTCCTGCACTTTCATCTTGTGAACCCACGCTTGGAACTACGGATAAAAGCAATCAGATGCGCAACGTTTTCGTCGTCGACCTGTTCGAGTTGTCGCAACGACTCTTCGATCGGCGTTACAGATCGAAACAACAGTCGATACGCATCCTTCAACGCGCGACGCGCACTCTCCGAAAAGCCCGCCCGCCTCAGACCTGTACTATTCAACCCACGCAACCGCGGCGGGTTCCCATCCGTCGTAAAAAACGGCAACACATCCTGCACGATCTTCGACTTCCCGCCAACCATCGCATGCCGCCCAAACCGCACAAACTGATGCGCCCCGACGTTGTTCGAAATGAACACGTGGTCCTCTACGAGGATATGTCCCGCGAGTGCGACTTCATTCGCGAAGATGTTGTCGTCGCCGATGACACAGTTGTGCGCGACATGACACCCGACCATCAAAAAGTTGCGCGATCCGATCCGCGTCGTTTCGCCTGCGCCGCTCGCCCGATGCAGCGTGCAAAACTCGCGAATCAGGTTGTCGTCTCCTATTTCGAGATAACTCTGCTCCCCACGAAACTTCACGTCCTGCGGCTCGCCGCCGACCACGGAATGCTCGTAGACACGATTTCTCGCCCCGAGTTTTGTAAACCGCTTGATGACGGCATTGGCGCCAATCTCGCAATCCGCACCTATCGTCACGTCATCTTCGATAACAGCAAACGGTCCGATCTTGACACTGCCCGCGAGTTGACTGTTAGGACTGACGACCGCAGTCGCGTGAATGCTCATTCTGTGTTTGAGGCGCCCAAAAACGAGAGTGAGCCAGCCAAAGCCGGCTCACCCGTTGTGCTTGATCAAATCTTTAGAGTCTCGTCAGGACTCGTGCGTGGGTTGTTGTTTATCAAAACGAAAGACGCTTCCCAACCGGTATCCTTCGAGCCGCACTCTCTGACCGACAAGTGATTTCGTCACCTCGTCGCTGAATGGATTTCCGCCGATGCGCTGCAAGCGAAGCTTTTCGCCCTGATCCGTGGTCAAGACGACGCCTTCGTGTTGACTGGCAGTGCCTTTCAGGACAACGTCGGATTCGACGTATCCTTCGACCAATTCCGGCTTTCTCTTTTGGGCCACGACCTTAACTTGAGACCAATACTCTGGTGCGCAATACAGTGCCCTCTTTATCGGTTTCTACCTTCACCATCCGGGCGTCGATAACAGGCATATTCTTCGTCTTTTTGCGCGCAATCCAATAGTACTCAAAGGTCTCTCTACGGGCAATTGGAGGAGTCGCACGCGCTCCTGCGGCCCTGACGCCTCGCATCGCCGCGGTCCGCAGTTCCGGTTGCTGGAACGGCCGTTCGATCTTGTGAACCAGCGGCTTACCGAACTTGAACCATTTACCGTTACACAGTTGTTTCCTCAGATTACTCACGAGCTTCTTCGGCAAGGCTTTCTTGCCGCTGATGAGTTTTCGTTCAGGCAGATCATTTGTCAGTTGCTCACCGGTGCGATGGGCCACTGTTCGCCTGAGCCGGCGCTCCTCGGCCGAACCAAGCAAACCCGCGGGAGCCGCGCGTGCCGATTCCATCGACGCGAGCACTGGACCATCCGTTTGGACCGACGGAACGAGGTGAATAGACGGATCGCCGAGTATCAGAAATTGCAGCAGTGTCTTTTCCTCGGCCAGGTCGGGTGTTCTGCCTTGCTGCTCGATCCACTTCACAAAGTTCTGCTTGGAATCCAGCAACCCGCGTCCAAGCGAAGCACCATTGAGAACTAATCGGAGTGCGCCCGCAACAATCCAGTCGGCACATTGCATGTCAGTGAAGCCGACCCACGCAAGCGTTGTCGACCCGTAAAATCCGTACGCGCCTTGGCGCAGGTAAATACTGGGAATCGGCAAATCGCCGGCTGTGACGGCCGCTGGATCGTTCGGATCAAATGTCGCGGCGCCGTAACAACACATCGCGCCGACGACGGAACCTTCCACTGTCTTTCCTTTCAGCAGCGCGCTGTGAATCACCGGCGGATAATTGTTTTCGCCCTTCTGTCCATAAAACTGGCTGTCGATCGGAGCGCCATGACATTTGATCATGTGTACTCGCGCCTTGTAGCGGTTCTTCAAAGGCCCGGGAGCTTTGGTCTTAACTGGTGGAGAGATCATCAGGCGATTGGATTTGCGTGAAAGGTACGAGACGCATTCGGCGCCCGCCTTCTTCCACTCGTCACAGCAAACGATGAGATCATCGGCAAAGGCGTCCGAGGTTTGCGGTTTCGCTGACACGACCCAATTCAGGTAATCGAGCAACCAATCGACTTCGGGATGTTCACCAGGCAAATCGGGTATGCGGCCGACGACGCGGTCCGGAATCAGATAGCTGCTGCGTTTGTTCTTAACAAAGTTGCGGCTGGAGGCATAAGGATTGTCGGTAAGGACTTCCTCGTCGTCGTCCCCTGTCTCTTTGCGACTCGGGTTTGGAACCTCGAAGAATGGAATGACATCTCCAGCTCCCAGCAGCACGAGGTAATCAGGCGACAAAGCGACAAACAGTGCGTCGATTGCCTTCTTGCACTTGTTCGCACTCACAGCCCCGGTAACCGCGGAAACTCCGTATTTGGACATTTCCGACTCATCGTCCAGATGGACGACATGAGTGACTATTCCCTGAGTTTTGTCCTTTTGCGCCAAAGCGCGCAGCGCTTGCTTGATTTTCTTGAGGTCGGAATCGCTGTATTTCTTAGATATTTGCCCTTTGTGGGTTACTACGAGCTTAATAGTCTTCATAGAGGCTCCTTGAGGACAAGCTGTTAAAACACGGGTTTGAAAGACTTCTTCAACGGATTATGGGCCTTTGAGCATAATCGTGTCTTGTGGATCCTGAAAATCCTGTTTATGATGCCACCGTTGTTGTGGGTTTAATGAGTAGGAGACCGTAAAGCCTTTGTTTAGTGACCAGTTTCGCCGTGGCGAGTCGGACAAAAGTAAACTGTCGGGTGTAAAAGGCTCGAAGTTTATTTCCGGCCTTTCCGATGTCGCCTGGAAAGCGTTTCAGTCAGTCAACCAGCGGCTGCCCGAAGGCGAATCCATTCGTCCAAACTGGGCGCCCGGTCCACTTCTCAAATCCTACGAACGCAGTGCTCCGCCACTCGGTTTCCCGCGCGAGACCGACAGTCTTTGTCCCGCTTGTGTAAAAGAGGTTCGCAACGCCGTCATCAACGGCGAAGTCGCACTCGAAACTCTGATGCACGAGCATCCGGGTGAAATCAAAGCACAGATCGTCGAAGACAACGGACAGGTCGTGATGCGCAAAGTCTGTCCGAAACACGGCGAGTTCGAAGACGTGATGTCGACCGATCCCGCATTTCTCGAACGGATCGAGTCGCTCTTCTTCGGCCGCGACTTCCGCGCCGCCGAAGATAAAGACGTGCATCGTCATGGAACTTCGAACATCAAGTTTGGACGCGGCGCGGTGTTGACTGTCGACCTGACCAACCGCTGCAACATGATGTGCAATCCGTGCTTCATGGACGCGAACCAGGTTGGTTACGTTCACGAGCCGACGTTTGAAGACACGAAAGCGATCCTCGATCGTGCCGTCTCATTCAAACCGCGACGCCAGGTGATCATTCTCTTCTCAGGCGGTGAGCCGACGCTCTCGCCTTACTACCTCGAAGCCGTCGCCTACGCGAAGAAGATCGGTTTCTATCGCATTCTCGCCGCGACCAACGGCATTCGCTTCGCCGAAGACATCGAGTTCTGCAAAGCAGCGAAGGCCGCGGGTCAGCATGGCGTTTATCTTCAGTTTGACGGAGTCAGCGAAGAGAAGAACAAGCACCGTGGTGTTGGGAATTTGTTTGACGTGAAGTTGCGCGCGATCGAGAACCTCGCGAGCGTCGGTATCAAAGTCACGCTCGTCGTTACGATCGTAAACAATCTCAACAACGACGGTATCGGACAGATCGTCGAGTTTGCCGCGAAGAACATCGACAAAGTGCAGACGATCGCGTTTCAACCGGTTTCGTTCACCGGACGCGACGAAGACATCTCCGATGAGATGCGGAAGAAGTGGCGCTACACGCTTGCCGGAATGACGCACGATCTGAAGAACCAGTTGAACGGCAACATTCAACCGTTGCGCGATTGGTTCCCGCTGTCGTCCTACTCCGCGTTTACGAGCGTGATGGACATGTTGCAGGGCGCGGATGCGCCGTGGGGCTGGTCGTCGTGCAATTGCCATCCAAACTGCGGCATCTTCACGTTGCTCGTCGTGAACCGTCAGACGGGCGAGTTCAAGTCACTTTTTGAGTTCTTCAACTACGAACAGTTTATGAAGGACGTCGCGGTGATCACCGACACCGCGCGCGGCCGCAAGCTTTCCTACGCGCAACTCGGCATGGCCATCATGCGTAACTTCGACGCCGAGCGCGCACCCGAAGGCTTTCCGATCTCGCAGATCGTGAATCTGTTCAAACCGTCGTCGACCAACTCGAACTCCGACCGCAACGATCGCATGAAGGCCCAGACCGGGGCCAACGCGAATGATGTCTGGCGTGTCTTATGTGTGGAAGGAATGTGGTTCCAGGACCTGTTCAACTACGATTTCCGCCGCACGGAAATGTGCGTCATCCCGTACGGCACGCAGGAAGGCGAGATCTCCTTCTGCGCTTACAACACCGGCGTGGGTTGGCGGCAGATCATCGAGAACATGCATAAGACCGCGAACCTGGCCGAGTGGTACGAAGAACATGGCCGTCACAAGGTCTATGCCGCCGGCAAGAGCGTCCCGCTTGCGACTACCAGACACTCCCTGAGCCTGCCGGTCATCCAGGCAGTGCTCGCCCAAGACGCTGAAGCTGCTGACGCCGCTGAACCATCGCCGGTGACAACGCCGTATCTTGTTGAAGAAGAAGACGCTGTTTCTGTCTAGCTACTGCCGTTCCGATTTTCTTTTCCATTGATCTCGCCAGCGCGAGACTCGTGAAAAAGGGCTTTTCAAAGATCAAGGGGCCCACTCTTCCCGCTGTTCCATTTTAGATTCTGTCCTAATCGATCAGGTCACTGTCCCCATTGTCTCTTAAAGTTCGTAAACCTTCTTACCCATGGAGGAGAATTGCGATGAAACGACTTGTGTCTTCTATTCTCGTGCTCAGTTTGGGCATGGCTGTAGTTGCTTCCCCCAACCGAACCCAGGACCCGGCGACCCCGGCTAAGGCCCAAACTCCGGCACTGACAAATAAAGACGTCCTCGACATGATGAAGGCGGGTTTAACCTCTGACGTCATCGTCGCCAAGATCAAATCTTCGGAAACCAATTTCGATACCAGCCCCAACGCGCTTGCGGAGCTCAAGGCAGCGAACGTTCCGGACACCGTGATGCTCGCGATGGTCAAAGGCCCGTCGCCCGCCGCCACCGAAGCTCCGCCCGCCGATGGCATCGTGAACGTGCCTGACGGAACAGAGGTCGAGATCCAACTAACCAACAACGCCTCCGGTGAAGAGCTCAAAGTCGGAGACGTGGTCGACTTCGTCGTCGTCGGACCGGTCCAGGTAAACGGTTTGACGATATTCGACAAAGGCGCCGGTGGCAGAGCTCGCATCACCACGGCGAAACGTGCCGGACACTGGGGCAAGGCCGGAAAGTTGGAATGGGCCATGCAGGACGTGATGGCCGTTGATGGAAACCGCATCCCGGCCCGCTTCACGCAACGTCACATCGGCGACAGCAAGGGCGGGACGGTTGCCGTGGCCGCTGTCGCGACGACGGTGTTTCTCGGACCCATTGGTTTGTTGTGGGGACTGAAGAAAGGTAAACCCGCGGTCATCCCGGCCGGCAATCGTTACAGCGTGTTCGTGCATGGCGATGTGAAGATCAAAGGCAAGCCAGGCGACACGGCTGCGAAGGAGACGCCATGAAGTTTCTTAAATTGGTTTTGACCACGCTGCTCCTTCTCGTTTCGTTCGGCGTTGTCAGCGGACAGGAACAGCAACAGGAACAGAAGAAGCCGAAGATCGAGTTTGAGTACAAGCTGCTCGCGACGAACCGCACGACGACGATGGAGAAGGAGATGAACGACGCCGCGGCCGAAGGCTATCGCTTCCACGAAGTGATCAGCGGCGAAACGTTCTTCGGCGGCTCAGAAGCGCTTGTCGTGATGATCCGTCCGACAGACGACTACTTCCGCGGGCGTTACGTGTACAGGCTGCTCGCGACTACCAAAACTTCCACGATGCAGAGGGAGCTTCAGGCTGCCGGTGATGAGGGTTACGAGCACCGCGGGCAGTCGGTGTTCAAGAAGACCTTTGGCACGGAAGTGATGGTGATCCTCGAGCGCGACAACAAGATCCGGCCGAAGCTGTGGGAGTACAAACTGCTCGCCACGAAGAAGACTTCGACGATGCAGAAAGAAGTGATGGAAGCCGCAGCGGAGGGTTATCAATTCGTCGGCTTCTCAACCGGCTCCACGTTCTTCGGCGGCAACGAAGTGGTCACGATCATGCGGCGCCCCCGCCAGGACGTCGCGGGCAAGTGAAGGAATCGTGTAACGCTGGATCAGTCGTTGCCGTCGTCGACTTCGCTGCTGGGGCGCTGGACTTCACGTAACTGAGCCACGATGTCGCGTAAACGAATCGCGAGGTCTTCGATGGTTTGCACTCGTTTCCGAGATCGTTCGCTGAGGTCTTCGCGCAACAGCAGTTGCGCCTGGCCCAACACGCCGGTGAGGGGGTTGTTGATTTCGTGGCGAATGCGCGCCACAAGGTCGGCAGTCTCCTCGAGCTTCAAGCGATACTTCGCAACTTGGTCGTCCTTGTCGTGTTCAGTCATCAAGTCTCCGTAATTGGTTCCGGGAAATGAAGAATAAATGCGATTGTCTTTTGTTTTGATTCAGGTGTGTGCCGCTCTAAAACAGACTCCGCCGCCATTGTGCCTCGTGATTGAAACCAATACAAGCATTTTGATCTGTAATGGCAGTGGACCAGTGGGGGCAAAGTTGACAAGAGCCCGGCCTCGCCCGTAAATTTCAATTCCTTCTTCGCTGGGAGGTCGTCCAATGGTAGGACTCCAGACTCTGGATCTGGCTATCGGGGTTCGAGTCCCTGCCTCCCAGCCAAATAGAATCAAATACTGGACGGGCGGCTCAAATTTCGAGCCGCCCGTCCTTTATGTCATCTGGAATAGAATCGGATCGCAGGAACTAACAAGTGCTAAAGTGATTCTTAACTACTTCATCTTGAAGCGATGAGTTTCGCTTTCGCTGATCCCGCCTTTGCCATCTTCGGCGATCACTTTCCATGAATAGTCTTTGCCCGGCTGGAGTTCGGACATTGTCTTCGCTACGGTTCCCGCCCGAGCCGTGGTGCGGCGAAGGTAGATTGCGACACTGGCTGAAACCAGAATGACGACCGCCAGCAGAATCAGCAGCACCGGCTTTCTCTGCCTGCGGACCAGGAGCAGGAACAGCAGCAGCAACAGACAAATGATCAAGATGAGCAGTGTTATCCAGAACGCCGCTTTGCGACGTGCAGTGCCCTGCACGGTCGTCGGCACGCATTTGTTGTTGTCAGGTATCTGACCAAACACCCACACGCAATGCCGGTAGGTAACGACGTCCCCATCCGGATCGGATGCGGTGTTCCACGTGAACGTAACCGGCAGCGCGAGATCCGTTTTGTTGCTGTCGTAGTAATCCTGCGGCGACGTGAGCGTGGGTACGCTGGGACTGGCGTTGCGTTCGATCCCATCGGTCAACAGGTAGGTGGTCGCAAACTGCGCATCGCCTGTAACCATCACGTCTTTAATACAGTTCGCTTTTCGATCGTTCGCCACGATGCCGGCGCACGCTTGCTGGGCTGCCGTCTCTGGCAGCGCTTGAAGCGGGGCCTTTGGTTCCGGGCGGCCTTCGGGAAAAAATCGCGGCGCCTGACAAGTCTGCGGATTCTCTATGGGCCAACTCTCGAGCGTGAAGGAGCGCGTTGACTTGCCGGGGCCATAGTCAAACAACGTCGTTGCGTCTGTCACTCGCCACGCTGCTTCGAATCTCTCGTAGAGGTCGACATATCGCTGCGACAGGGCCGCGGGCTTTGGTCCAAGCGAGCTTCCATCGGGAAGAGCGGGCAACCAACTTCCGGGCGCCACCGCTCCCATCAACCCTTCCGTCGCTCGTACGCGAACGATGTTGATGTCCGTTTGCCACACTTGCCAGTAGTCCCAAAAGTGGGGCGTTACGATCACGGCGGTGCCGCCGGGCGCCTCGATCCGAATCCCTCCCGGTGCGGTCGTTGGCATAACTCGCACGCCTGAAGTGACAGGAACTCCCTCCGCCGTCAGGTTAGTGAGTTTGCCGTCGATGCGGAGTTGCAGACCGCTCGGATCAACCTCGCCGCTGATGTTCGGTTGGTACGTGATTCGATGGCCGTCAATTCGAACAGCGACTGCGCCGTTAATGCTGACGCATGAGCTCAGACCGGTGTGTTCGTTCGGACCAAGAGGAGTTCCGGTGTCGATCGGAATCTGTCGCGTCTGGATCTCCAGGTTTTCTCCGCGGAGCAATACGAATTCACCGGCGCTTTGAAAATCGTAGTTGAGACCGTCGATGGTCCTGATGTGCGGATCGCCTTCTGAATAGGGATGACCGCCACGGATCCAGCGCAGAATCAAGCCCACGTCTGCCTGGTTGAGCCATGGACCACCGCACGGCATGAACAGACCGGGACAATCCTCGCTGCTGGCGCTCGTTCCATTGATTCGACGAAAGAGCTCAGCAGTTTCATCGGTGGCGCCGATGTGTCTGACGGCGTTTTGATGCGAACGTTCCATGCGTCGTCGGCCGACCTTGGGCGGATATTCTTCTTCTGTCAGATCGAAGTGATCGAACTCCGTATAGGAGCCGCCCATCCCGGTGGGAAAGACAAGATTCCCGTAGGGCGGATAAAACAACCCACCATGACACTCGATGCAACTCTTGTTGAAGATGCGCTGCACGTCGGTATAGGTCGGTAGGCCGCTGCCGTCGGGAGGCAGCGGTCGAAAGATATCGTTGACGGCGTTCATCAGATCGCCACAGGCGAAAGGCGCACCCAGCGTTCCAAAACGATCGGCAGTCAGGCTCGCCTCGAGGCCATTCCGAAGAGCATCTGTCGTAATCGAGTCATTAAAAATATCGGCGAAAGAATAGGTGCGAGATCGACCGCGAACGCCCATGGACCACTTGTCTACCGAAACACCGAGCGGCTCGAGAAAATAGCGATAGAGTGTCATCTTCTCTGTGTTGAACGCGCCGAGAGAATAGTCCTCACGATCGACGTAAACCCCGCCAATCACGGTATCCGCCCGGAAATCGAGGCTGGTGTCTGGTGGCCTGCGAAAGACTTCCTGCCGCGCTCGCTCGACACCGGTGGTTGTAAGCGTAGTACTCGCGCCGTATTGCTGGAGCAGACCTTTCGGTGTGGGCGTTGGCACGGGACGCGTCGCGAGGTACGGATCGAGACTTCCATCGAACTGCGTTCGGTCCAGATTCAGTCTCTCGATGTCCGCTTTGCGTCGCGGAATGCTTTTGGCCCGCGCAAGCGTGTCGCTAAAGAACTGACTGAGCGTCAAGTTTCCGTTTCGGGCCCGGAAGAAATCGAGCAGACCAGTGTCCAGCGCGGGAGTGCGAAAAGTGGAAGTCACATTGTCGCCCGATCGCGAGAAACAGTTTTTCACGATCGCCAGTGCAATCGGTCGGACGTCGATGGGAACGCTGCCAGGTGCGTACCGGTGGGTAGACAATTCGTCCGCGATGCGTTGAGAGTTAAGACTTCCATCACCGCCGCCGAGTAAATCGAAGAGTTGAACCCCTCTGCCTTCCGCGAGTGGACCAGTCGAGCCGGGAGTCGTCGAATGCTGCATCAGGACCGACTCGCCGCCTCGCGTTATAGGTGTGCCGGCGCCAGCGCCAAGAATCCGATCGAACGAATAGTTAACGAAGAACGGAGGAGAACCAGACGGAGTTGGCTCAGTCGTTATCGTCGCACCGTGGTCAAAGAAAAAACCGATTTGACCATCATTTGGTCCACCGCTCGTGCGAACGATCGCATCCTCCCCCGGAATCCCACCGGGTTGGAGTTGCAACTGTTCGATCACGGATCTGATCCTGTCGTTGGTCCGCCAGTTCCAAAGATTCAAGATGTTTCGAATCGCAGCCGCTTCGAGCGAGCCATGGAAGATGCGATCGCGATTGAACGGAAGCATCCCGCCCCAACTGTCGTAGGTGTCCCAATTCGGTTTGTTCTTGGCCATTACCGTCGTTGCTGGAACAGCAGTGCCAGGCGGAACTATGTCAGTGCCGGGAAGCGGCCCACGGGGCGCTGGAGAAACTCTGCGATCGATATTGAGAACGTTTCTCGTGGAGTGACATCTGGAGCATTTCTCATCATCGATCGAGATTTTCCTGTCCCTTAGCGGAAATACTCGCCCTGTCGTGCCATCGGGAAAACTGAGCGTTTCGCCCATTGCATCGATCGGGTTGAGAACGATCTCGTGGAACCGGAAATTCTTTTGCGCGGGATCCCATTGCATGTACTCGATGGCGTCCGGGTGCGCGCCGGGATATGAACTACTCTGCGTCATGCCGATCGTAAATACACGTGTTCCGTCAGCACTCGGGAGTAGTACTCGTGGCGACTCGGCGGTGCCCGTTTGCAGGCTTTCCGATCGCGACATCAGGATCCAGTTCTGTCTGAACTCGAGTGGAAGTGCGGCAATGAAGCGCGCCGGCGTCGTCACCTCGGGATGATCGATGAGGTAACGGCGTATTCCGCCTGCTCCAGTTGGACCATCGGGTGTTAAGTCTGTTATCGGTGGAACCGGATCGGTTGCGGTGGCGGTGGTAAGCGTAAACTCTGCTTTCACCCAGTGCGCCGAGGCAACAGACACGGAGCACACCATCGGATCGGTTCCAGTGCAGTCGCCGAGCCACCGTGAAAACGTTGAAACGGAATCACTCGTAGCGGCTCTGAGATTGACCGTTGTGGTGCTGGGGTAGTTCTCATCGCAATCATCGCCGCAATTGATTAGACCATCGGTCGACGTGATCGTGCCCGAACCCAGGCCCACCTTCATCACCTTTATCAGGGGATCGCCAGTCTGCGCCGACGGCATGACGGCAATGAAGAGAACGACAACCCCAAACACGACGAGACAGACCACACGACTCCATTTCGATCGCGCAAAGCGAGTCAACCTTGTCGTTCTCATGGCAGACATCTCCTTATTGAGATTAGTTCGGACATTCGGCTAGTGAAGCGGCAATGAGTTCGCGGGAAATCGTCGAGTAGGAGGATCATCACGCTTGAGGAAACGTTTCTGCGAAGGTGGGCCACTTTTAACACCACCGGCAGGGAGAGTCAACGTTTTCGTTGTTTAATGTGTATGTAGTTCAAGCAATTTCAAATAGTCG
>DASTOZ010000361.1:0-9989 GCA_035762365.1 Pyrinomonadaceae bacterium
CCTGCCTTCAACACCGCCAGCAGCGTCACTGGCAGCTCCACTTCCCGCTGCATCAGCACGCCCACTCGCGTCTCTACTCCCACGCCCTGCTCGCGCAGCCACCGCGCTAACCGCTCGGCTCTCCGCTCCAACGCCTCATAGATCAGCTCCTGCTCGCCACACACCAGTGCCGTTCGCTCCGGTGTTCGTCGCGCTTGCTGCGCAAACAACTCGTGCACCAACTCGCCACCGTAACCACGCTGCGTCTGGTTCCACCCAACCAACAGTTGCTCTCGCTCTGCCTCCTCCAGCAGCCCCAACTCCATGACCCGAACACCACTGTCACTCACTGCCGACTCCAACAACCGCCGGTAGTGCCGCAGCAATCGCTCCATACTCTCCCGCGCAAACAGGTCCGTGTTGTACTCCGCCGTTACCCGCAATCTACCCGTTGCCCCCGCCCCCTCACTCTCTTCCTCCACAAACAGCGTCAACTCGAACTTCGACGTCCCCGTCTCCACTCGCTCCGCTCTCACTTCCAGTCCCGGCAACTCCCAACCGCGACTCGCCGACTCCTCTTCCGCCACGAACATCACCTGAAACAGCGGCGTCCGGCTCAGGTCGCGCTCCGGCTGCAACTCCTCCACCACCCGCTCAAACGGCACCCCCTGATGCTGCTGCCCGCCCAACACCGCCTCGCGCACTCGCTTCAGCAACTCGCCAAACCTTGGCCCATCCTCCAACCGCGCCCGCACCACCAGCGTGTTCGCAAACAACCCCACCAGCGACTCCGTCTCCACGCGTGTGCGGTTCGCTACCGGCGTCCCCACCAGCAAGTCGCGCTGGCCCGTGTAGCGCGTCAACAACGCGAAGAACCCGGCCAGCATCACCATGTATCGCGTCGCACCTTCTCGCCGACCCACCGCACGCAGCCCACTCATCAGCTCCGCCGGCAACGAAAGCGAACACTGTGCCCCGCGATAAGTCTGCACCGCCGGTCGCGCCTGGTCCGCCGGCAGCTCCAGCACCTGCGGCGCTCCCGCTAGCTGCTCGCGCCAGTAGCCCAACTCCTGGTCCAACCGCTCCCCCTGCAACTGCTCTCGCTGCCACACTCCATAATCGGCATACTGCAGCGTCAGCTCCGCCAACGGCGACGGCTCCCCGCGCAAAAACACCGCGTACAACTGCGACAGCTCACGCACCAACACGCGCACCGACCACCCGTCGCTGATGATGTGGTGCAGCGTCAGCAACAACACGTGCTCATTCTCGGCCAGCTTCACCAGCCGCAAACGCAGCAACGTCTCCGCCGCGAGATCAAACGATCGCCGCGCTTCATTCGCCGCCAACTCACGCAGGCGATCTCTCTTCTCGTCTTGCGCCAGACCGCTCAAATCTTCCAACTCCAGGCTAAGCGGCTGAAACGGAGAAATGATCTGAACCGGTTCACCCTTGTCGGATCTGAAGTTCGTTCGCAGGCTCTCATGCCGCCGCACAATCTCATTCAGACTCTGCTCCAGCACGGCGACATCCAGTTGTCCGCGCAGACGCAGTGCCGCCGGAATGTTGTAAAACGGACTATCAGGTTCGAGCTGACTCAGAAACCAGAGTCGCTGTTGCGCAAAAGACAGCGGCAACTCCGCATCCCGCAAGACAGGCACAAGCGGAACGGTCTCGAGTGAAACACCGTCGCGTGCTGCTTCTTCGAGGTGCGCGGCAAGACTCGCCACCGTCGGCGACATGAAGAGCTCGCGCAGTGGTACATCCACTTTGAACGTCTGTCGCACGCGCGACATCACCTGCGTCGCCAGTAACGAGTGCCCGCCCATCTCGAAAAAGTTGTCGTGAATGCCAACGTGCTTGACACCAAGAACATCGCTGTAAATCTGTAAGAGCAGTTCTTCAAACGGCGTACGCGGCTTAACAGAGCTATCGTCGGCGCGCAGCGCTTCGGCCGGTGATGGCAGCGCCTTCCGGTCAACTTTGCCGTTCGGTGTAACCGGCGTCCGATCGAGTGCGAAAAACACCGACGGCACCATGTAATCCGGCAACTTCGATTTCAAAAATTCCCTCAGCTCAGCACTCGCCGGACCGTTCCCATTGCGCGGCACAAAGTACGCGGCTAGTTGCACGTTCCCGGCTGTTTCTTCCCACGCGATGACGGTCGCTTCTCTCACTTGCGAATGCTCGCAAAGCGCAGCTTCGATCTCGCCAAGCTCCACGCGATAACCGCGCACTTTAACCTGCTGATCGATCCGTCCAAGAAATTCAAGCTGCCCGTCGTCGAGGTAACGTGCGAGATCACCGGTAGCATACAAACGTGCTCCAGGCTCAGCGCTGAACGGGTTCGGGATGAACTTCTCCGCCGTCAACGATCGTCTGAAGCGGTAGCCGCGCGCGAGGCCGGCGCCGCCGACATACAGTTCACCGGCAACGCCTGGCGGCACTGGTTGCAGATGCGAGTTGAGAAGATATGTTTGCGTGTTGTCGATCGGACGTCCGATCGGCGGTGGTTCGGCCGAAAGAGAGACGACGGCACGCGTCGTGACAACAGTGCTCTCCGATGGTCCATAGTGATTCACAAGAATGAACGGGAGCGGAGACTCAGGTCCGCGATGCAGCAAGTCGCCGCCCGTCAGCACCGCGCGCAGCGAAAGCTCCGACGGCGGTGTCTCGGCGATAACCAGTTGGGCCAGCGGCGTCGGGAGAAAACAGATCGTGATGCCTTGCACTGCGAGCCACTGAAGCAACGCAGGTGCGGAGACGCGCGTATCATCGTCGACGATGTGCACGCTCGCACCGGCAGTCAGGTAAGGCCAGAGTTCCCACACTGAAGCGTCGAACGCAGGACCCGCAAGCAGCGTCGCCCGATCGCCGGAGGTGATGCCGTATGCCCGCTGGTGCCAACGAACGAGGTTGTTCAATCCGCCATGCTGAATCTCAACGCCCTTCGGCTCGCCGGTCGAACCAGACGTGTAAATGAGGTAAGCAAGGTTGTCGCGCTCCACATTCACTTGCAGATTCTGGCGCGCGCGCGCGCCGCCGGATTCACCGTCGAACAACGACGCTTCCTTATCGAGACTCACGACGTGAATACCTAGATCGACAAATTTTTCCTTCAATGCGTCGTTGGTGATCAGCACGCCCGCCTCGCAGTCGTGCAACATGAAGGCGAGACGTTCCTGTGGGTACGAAGGATCGAGAGGAACGTATGCGGCGCCCGACTTGAGGATCGCGAGCAGCGCGACGACCATCTCAGTTGACCGTTCCAATAGAACGCCAACCATCTTCTCCGGTCCTACGCCGCGCTTCAGCAGGTAACGCGCGAGCCGGTTCGACCGTTCATTCAACTCCCGATACGTGATCTGCTCGTCGCCGCAAACAACTGCGGGCGCGTCAGGAAGAATCTCCACTTGTGCTTCGAACGCACGCTGCACGCAAACTTCTTCCGCCGCATTGCCAAACGCGGTGTCGTTCCACTCGACGAGCACGCGTTGCGTTTCATCCGCGCTCAACAGCGACAGTTCAGATAGACGCTTCTGCGGATCGTTAACAATCCTCCCGACGAGCGTGCAAAAATGCGCGGCCATGCGCGCGATGGTCTCGCGATCGAAAAGATCGGAATTGAATTGCAGCGCACCCAATACCTGTCCGCCTGCTTCCGACATCATCAGCGTCAGATCAAACTGGACGGTCCGCTCCGCAAGTGCGATCGATTCCAGTTGTAGTTCGCCGAGTTTCAGACGAGCGCCGGCCTCGCCCAAGGCAAACGGGCCGAGTCCTTCATCACCCGCGGAGTGCGCTTTCTGCAACGCGCACATCACCTGAAAGATCGGCGAGCGGCTTGGGTCACGTTCCGGCTGAAGACGCTCGACGAGGAGTGGAAACGGATACTGTTGATGGTCCAACGCTTCGAGCACTGTCTGTCGCACGCGCAGCAGGTGGTCCGCGAAGGTGAGTTCGCCGGAAAGATTTGCACGCAGAACGATTGGGTTAACGAAGTATCCGACGAGGTCCGCGGCGCCCGCGTGGTCACGGCCGGCTGTCGGTGAGCCGACGAAGAACTCGTCCTGGTTCGCGTACCGCTGCAAGAGAAGCTCGAACGCGGACAGCAGAGCCATGAAGAGCGTCGCGTCGTGCGAACGGCTCAGTTCGTTCAGGCGCGCTGTCAATTCCTGATCCAGCAGAAACGAAACAGAGTCGCCGGTGTAAGTTTGTACGGCGGGTCGAGGGCCGCGCAGCGGCAGGTTCAACGGCTGCACGTCTCCGGAGAGTTGATTTTGCCAGTAGGACCACAGCCGCTCGCCCTCCGGACCGTCAAGGAGTTCTTTTTGTCGACGGGTGTGCGCAGCATAATCACCGCTCGATTGGGCGAACCGGGCCGACGATCCTTTATGCTCCTGCGCGTAGAGCACGCCGAGCTCGCTCATCAGCACTGACAACGACCAGAAGTCTGCAACCAGGTGATGGACCACGATCAGCAGCACGTGTTCCTCTGCTGCTCGTCGATAAACGCGCACTCGCAACAACGGCGCGACTTCGAGATTGAAAGGCTCATTCGCGTCCGTCACCAGGCGCTCGCTCAACTGCTCTTCGGTCCAGGCGGAGCCGTCGTCTTCGTTGAACTGCACGACGCATGATTCATGGACTGTTTGAGACGGCTCGCCATCGACGACGTGAAATGACATGCGTAATGATGCGTGGCGATCGACGAGTGCCTGAAACGCGCGATAAAGGGCCGCGGTGTCGAGGGGAGATAGAACGCGGGCGGCGGAGCTGATGTGATAGACGGGACTCTCGGGCGCCAGTTGCGAAAGAAACCAGAGCGCTTGCTGACCACTCGACAACGGAAAGGTTTCCGATCCTGGCAGCATTTCCACGCTCGTTGCCGGCGCGGGTGGTAGAGTCTTATGGCTCTCGCGGATTTGCGTCGCCAGTTCGGCGACACCGCCGTCGAGAAGACTCGATAACGGCAGAACCGTCGCGAACTGCTTTTCAATCGCATGCGCCAACTCGATCGCCGCGAGCGAATCGAGACCATAGCGCGCGATCGGCTGTGTGACGTCGATCGATTTCGGATCGACGCTGACGCGCATCGCGATCTGCGATGCCAACCAACGTTGCACGTCGTTCGGATCTATAACGGTGCTCGCATCGCGAGTCGCGACATCTCCAGCCGCCGAAACCGCTCGCGCGCGCCATTCACCGACGACTTCAAACGTACCCTCGAGAAATGCAGCGCGACACGCGCGACGCTGTATCTTCCCGCTCGTCGTCTTGGGAATTCGCCCCGGTTTGATCAACAGAACTGCCGCTGTTTCGAGCTCGTGTTCTGCCGCCACGGCCTCGCGAATTTTCGCGATCACGTCATCAACATCCGGGTCCTCGCGGTAGTTGATCTCCTGCACGATCACCAACCGTTCAGCGCCGCCATCGTCCACACTGAAAGCCGCGCCGCAACCCGGACGCAGCGAGCGATCGCTGCGCTCGGCTGTTAATTCAATGTCCTGTGGATAATGATTGCGTCCGCGGATGATGATCAGATCTTTGAGCCGTCCCGTGATGTAGAGTTCGCCACCGGTCAGGCAGCCGAGATCGCCGGTGCGCAGGAACGGACCTTCGGCGGTGTCGGCGAGACGCGCTTTGAACGTCGACTCTGTTTCGTCAGGGTTGGACCAGTAACCCTGCGCGACGCTGTCCCCCGCAATCCAAATCTCGCCCACCTCGTTGTGCGAGCACTGCCGCAACGTTTCCGGATTGACGACAACTACCTTTTGTTCGAGCAGCACGTGACCGCAGCCGACAAGCGGGCGCGCGCTCTTGTCGTCAGGCGCGGCTTCTGCGATCGAGTTGTTCTCGAGTGCGCGCGCATCGAGTCGCTTCACAACCGGCGGCGCAGTCTTTCGGCTGCCCGTCACGATGAGTGTCGCCTCGGCCAATCCGTAGCACGGGTAAAACGATTCGGCGCGGAAGCCGCACGGCGCGAAGACCTTTGCAAAGCGCTTCAGCGTGTCGTGACGGATCGGTTCAGCTCCGTTGAAGGCTACGGTCCACTTACTCAAGTCGAGTGTTGCGCGCTGCTCGGGTGTGATCTTGTGCGTGCACAGGTCGTAAGCGAAGTTAGGACCACCGCTCGTCGTCGCTCGATAACGCGAGATGGCTTGCAGCCACAGGAAAGGTTGTTGCAAGAACGCGACGGGCGACATCGAGACGACCGGAATGCCTGCGTAGAGTGGTTGCAGGATGCCGGCCATGAAGCCCATGTCGTGAAACGTCGGCAACCAGGAGACGTAGGAGTCTGTGGGCGTGTGCTCGACACCGTGATAAACGAGACCGGCGTTGTGCAGCAGGTTTCGATGCGTCAGCATCACGCCTTTTGGTTTGCCGGTCGAACCAGAGGTGTATTGCAGAAACGCGAGCGCTTCGTCAGAGACGGGCAGTTCGCGCCAGTCGTCGGCGATGGTCTCTTCGACTGCATCGACAGACATCCAGTTCATCGACTTCAACAACGGCGACTCGTCGAATAGAACGCGCGCGCGGTTCAGGATCGGATCGGTCGTGAGGGCGATGGTTGAACGCGAGTCTTCGACGATGGCCCGCAAGCGCGGCAGACTGCGGCTGAAGCGCGAAGGATCGGGCGGGTAAGCAGGCACGGCGATCAACTGCGCGTAGAGACAACCGAAAAACGCTGAGACATAGCCGAGCCCCGGCGGGTAGAGCAGCAACACTCGCTCGCCGGGTTTACTAATCTGCTGAAGCACGGCCGCGATGCGCCGCGCGCGACTGTCTAACTCGCCGTACGTCAGGTGTAACTCTTCAGCGTTTCCGTCGACCAGAAACGTGTACGCACGCTTAGTTGGCTCGTCGAGCGCACGACGCCGTAAAAGCTCAACGAGCGTGGATGCCGGTGCAGTCGATGGAAATGGAACGGTCATTTTATCCGAGGTTAAAACCTAAGCGGTGGCGACTGAGCTGAGGCTTTCACGACTGAATGGTTCGGTCATGGCGACGAGAATCTTGCGGTGTCCGGAGTACGGGGCGCGTCCGTGTGCGGCGAGCATGTTGTCGACCATGAGGATGTCGCCCTCCTGCCATGGAAACGAAACAGTCTCGGCGCGATAAGCTGCACGCAACTCGTCGAGCACTTCAGGCTCGATCGGCGACCCATCGCCGTAGTAAGTGTTGTTCGGCAGATCTTCTTCCTTAAACTCGAGCATGAACGCGTCACGAATGACCGGTTCAAGAGTCGTGACGTGAAAGAACGTCGCATGATTGAACCAAACGTCTTCGCCGGTCCGCGGATGTTTCGCCGCAGCCTCACGCACAGCGCGCGTGCGCAGCCGATCGCGGTCTCTCCACTCGGCGATGATGTGATTACGATGGCAGTAGTCTTCGACCGCCTGCTTGTCCGTAGTTTGAAACACGGTCTGCCACGGGAGACCGAAGCGGTCGTCGAAGTTGCGCACGTACATCCATTTCTTTTCCGCAAAGCGTGCCCTGATAACCGGGTCAATCCGCTGGTAGATCTTGCGCACGTCGGCGATCGGCGTTTCACCGCCTCGCTCGGCAGCCATCACGCAGAAGAAGAAGATCTTCAACGGCCACGTATGCTGGTACGAGTTTTCGTTATGAAGAAAGATCGGCTGGTCGGCCGGATAGTCTGTCGAGGTGTAGACATTGCCGGTGACGTGGCTCCGCGGCGACGAGCGCTCGCGATACTCGAGCAAGTCGCCCTCAGACACTGTTCGGACGAAGCTTTGGAAGTCGCCGACTCCGCTGAGGTTGAATCCTCGAAACAAAACTCCACCGAAGTCAGACAAATTTTTCTCCACGAACTCGCGGTTGCTCCTGGCCCACTCGACGAGCCCGACGCCTTTCACGGCTGGCTCGACAACGAGCGGGAGCGTCTTGTCTGTCGCAAAATGTTCGGTGCGGACAAGCCCATGCTCCGTCAAGCCGAACGCTTTGCGCCTGATGATTCCCAATCCTTTGAGTGGTGATTCGACGGATTCTGGGTCAATCATTTCTTGCTCCTTGCAACGAGGCGTGAAAGGCGCGCTCCTCCCTTCATTCGCTCAAACTCTTCCGGCTGCCCACGGCGCCGGTAAGAAAGAGCCGATTACGGTTCCCATGTTGGCTTGCAGTCCGATTTCGCAGGCGTACTTTCCGAGCGCGATGTCGAGAACGCCGAGACCGAACGGGCTGAAAACAGCGACGGACTGAGCGTCGCGCCTGGGAGCAGCGCGACCTAGCAAGATCTCGCCGAGCGTACATCTGACGAAGTCACGCGTTCCCGTTAGTTGCTCGGCGAGGTGAATCGAGGTTTGCGCGCGGCTTACATGGTCCACGTCGTCGACGATGTTGTCGCAAGTCAGAATCGCTTCGGGCGCGATGTCGCGCAATGAGACGTGCAGGATAGTCGTGCCGGGCGCGCAGACTGAGAGATCTGAAATATGCGGCTTCCCGGCGGTAGTAGCGAGGACGACAAGCGGCGACTTTGCAAGCACCTGTCGCGAGTCAGACGCGATTTCGACGCTCGCAAACCGATCGCCGCACTCTCGTTTGAAAACTTCCGCGTGATGCGGGTCGAGGTCGAATAAAACGAGCTTCTTCAACTGCGGGCAAACCGCGAGTAGAAACCCCATAATCTCGAACCCGATCAGACCACAGCCGATCAAACCGACGGTATCTGGTTGCGAGCCGTTCAGCAGGTGTTGAGCGGCAAGCGCAGCGCTGGCGGCCGTGCGTTTCGCACTGATGATCGAGCCTTCGATGATCGCTTCGGGGCGGCCCGTCTCGGTCGAGTTCAGGATGAGCACCGCCGATGCGCGATCGAGACCTTTGTTCAGGTTCGCTGTAAAGGAAGACACCCACTTGATTCCCGCTACGCTGAAGCCATCTCCGAGATAGGCAGGCAGCGCAATGATGCGATTCTTCTCGTCGTCGGGAAACCGCAAAAACGTCGAGTGCGGAAGTGAGCTGTTGCCGAGCGCGTGTGCCTCATAGGCGCGAGCGACAACATTGAGGATGTCGTGCTCGCGCCCCTTGAGCGCCGCGCCGATCTCGTTACCTTTTAAGAGCAGGATTTGATCTGTTGACACGATGAAGCCTCATGGTTGGACTTAGAACAAGTCAGGAAGGGGGCAACGTCCCGCTTTCGTTAAGAGCGGGGCGCGCTTTGCTTGCCCCCTCCAGACTTGTTCTTGCTTAGTCACGTTTTTTTAGGCAGATACTCGACGGTCCACCACGACCGATCGCAATTCGCACGTGTAGCGATTACCTTCGCGGTCCGTCAGCCACGTGTGTTCGATTGTGGGCAACATCTCCGTCAGGGTGATCACCGACTCCGCGTCGACTTCGACGCAGCGCCGTGCCGCTTTCGCTAACAAGCCGACTAACACCGGACTGTCGAAATCGACATACAAAGGCTTCGACTCGACGGGAACTTTGATAAAGACACGGCGTGGGAGTTCTCGTTCCGTGGCCCAACGTCGCGCGGCGAGGAACCGCGCCGAACCTTCTTTCTCGAATGCGAACGCAGCTTCAGCAGCCGGGAGGCGCCACGTCTCACGCGCGATCACGAGTCGATCGATCGTGATGCGCGGCGTATGGGCCTCGGCGCCGAAAATCTTCAGGTGATTGACGACGACACCCGACAGCGCGTGGCCGAAGATCTCGACGATGTCAAACTGTATCTGTCCATCGCGCGTGCAGACTCGCACCTCGCCGTCAACCTCTCTAACGACGAGATCGGCGACGGCCACTGCTCGTTGGCGTGGCAGGACGAACGAGTCGCGATCAAACTCGATGCGGTAATCGCGCGGCGATATGAGCATGTAGTTGGTCCGCGAGGTGAGCCAGGCTTTTGGCGTTACGGGAACGGCTCGCCTTACGGGTATGTCCGACTCGACCGCTTCGTAAAGCTCTTCGGGCGTGGGATGCTGCGAAACAAACACCGGGCCGGCAAGCGTGTTGGTCGCAATGTGCAACTCGCCCATGACGAGTTGGTA
>DASTOZ010000362.1:0-7700 GCA_035762365.1 Pyrinomonadaceae bacterium
GAAATACATCCGTTCCTGCATCGCGCGCAGCGGTTGGACCGTCCGACTGCGATCGTCTTCGACTGCGATCCCGGTGAAGGATCTGATCTGCTGGCTTGCGCGCACGTGGCGTTGATGCTGCGCGACGTGCTTCAGGAGCTCGGGTTCGAGTCGTACGTCAAGGTTTCGGGATCGAAAGGTTTGCAGGTTTACGTGCCGCTGAATTCTCCGGTGACATACGACGAGACGCAGCCACTCGCAAAGGGAATCGCGCAACTGTTGGCCCAACGAGAGCCGAAACTAGTCGTGGCGGAAATGCCGAAACGGTTGCGCACGAAGAAGGTCTTTATCGACTGGAGTCAGAACACGGACTACAAAACGACGGTCACCGTTTACTCGCTGCGCGCGAAAACTTACCGTCCTTACGTTTCTGTGCCGGTGCGTTGGGACGAGTTGTCGGACGCGTTGAACAGCAAAGATGCGGAGTCGCTGTTCTTCACGCCTGAAGAAACGGTCGAACGTCTTGAACAGGTCGGCGACTTGTTCAAACCCATGCTTACGAAAGTGCAGAAGATGCCCGCAGAAGTGAGGCGTTACTTCGAACAACAACGGTCGTCCAAGCGCGCGCCAGTTCTCGATACGTACGAAGCAAAACGAGACTTCAAGAAAACAGCGGAGCCGAAACCAGGTGCTCGCGGACGGAGTCGCCAGGGCAGCCGTCGCCGGTTCGTGATTCAGAAGCACGCCGCCAGTCATTTGCATTACGACTTTCGACTCGAGATGCACGACGTGCTGAAGTCATGGTCCGTTCCGAAAGGTCCGCCATTCAAGAAGGACGAGCGCCGTCTGGCAATGCCGACTGAAGATCACCCGATCGAGTATCTCGACTTCGAAGGCATCATTCCGAAAGGACAGTACGGCGGCGGCACGGTGATGGTCTGGGACATCGGAACGTACGACTTGATCGAAGGCCACTATTACAAGGCAATGCTGCGCGTTTATCTGAACGGCGAGAAGCTGAAAGGCGAGTGGACATTGCAGCGGTTCGCGGCCGACGGTAAAGACAATCGCGATAAGTGGTACCTGATCAAGACGGACCACAACACGCGCGCTGTTTCGCAGAAACGTGACGACGAGTCAGCGCTGACCAAGCGAACGATGGCACAGATCGCGGCGGCTGCTGACGCCACGTGGCAAAGTAATCGACGATGAGAAATGACCTGGCATTTGACTTTTCGCAGCGCCAGGATTATTGTCCGCGCGAATTAAGAAGGCCTGAACTCACATGAGCCTCTGCGTCCTCGCATACTCACCAGGTTGCAGTCCTTCCCTTTAAATCGTTATCAGTTATTTCCTTTTATTCCCACACTCGTGGCGCCATGATTCACGCCCGCATTAACGAAGGAGTCTGATGATGTCAGAAACTAAAAACTGTTACGGATGCGGAAAGCATCTGGCTTATCCACGTTATTACTGCAAGACGTGTGATGCTTTTTATCACTGGGAATGCCTGAAAGGTGGGTTGTTGTCCGAAACCCAGTGTCCCTACGGACATGGGTACCACAATCTAAAGAAGTTCGAGCGTTGACGCGAACGCGGAAGGTCACAACTATGAATGTCACTCTTCACCAAAACGGTTCACAGCTTGGTCCCTACTCGTTGGACGAGTTAAAGGTTTGGTTATTGTCGGGCCAGGTGAGTCCTTCGACGATGGCCCAACGGGAAGGCGAGTCAGGCTGGATCCCGCTTCACTGCATTCCTCAGCTTCGTGACGATGTCTCCCTCGCAACGGTCATTCGCGCGGCGACGTCAGGCGATTTCGAAGTGGAATCCAAGATTATTCAGCAGACACTCCAGGAAATTGACGATCTCCTTGCGACAAGCGGCGATCTCGCCTCTCGGGCCAATATTCAAAACCGCTTGCAGTGGAAGATCAGGATCCTCTCAAAACAGGCATACGCCTTTAAGGCCCAATTCCCAGACAGCCTGGAGGCCAGAGCGTACGAGGCTGCAATCTACAGCGCTCAGGCAAGAGCGAGGGCTACGAATGTCGGCTCCATGCGTAAGAGCGAGATGCGCTCAAGTAATCTTGCCTGGGGCGTTGTTAGTGGAATCCTTGCTAACCAGCAGGAGAAGAACAACGCGTTACAGGCACTTCCGCTGTTCGAACAGGCGCTGAGTATTTTTGACAATCCTCAAGACAGGTTCGCAAAGGCGCTAATCCATTACGAACTCAAGCAATCCCAGGAAGCGCTTCGCGAGTTAAACCACATCATCACGACTTTTCCAGGCGATCCGCTCTACGTCAGTGCCAGGCAGTTTAGAGATGAGATCGAAACACCGTGATTGTATGACTTGATCTCCGGCTTCAGGCTAATGCGAGTCGCCGAGGTAAGTGATCGGCACAGTAGTGAAGCCCTGAATGATTACTGCCGGTCGTCGTCTCTCCACGATTTGACTCGCGCGAATGGCAAACACAAATTGCTGCGGTTGCGGTGCTCCGAGCCCGAGGGCGAGCTTCGTTTGCAGCCGATAGATCCCGACCATTTTCGACGAAGGGATTTCAGCGCCCAATTCCGTCACCATGCTCAAGGTCGGTTCGCCCACACTTGTCAGTTGCCAAACCGAGAAGTTTGCTTTCTTCAGCCCTTCGACCGGCGTTCCTTCGTTGTCACAAACAAACACACCGAAACAGAAGGTCCAACCCTTCGGCGAAAGCGTTTCAAACATTGCGCCACTAGCCTGAAGCACGAGATGTGTTGCCATCGACTTTAGCCTCCAATTCTCACGATTGATGAAGCCGGATTAATCAGTGGCCGCATCTTACACGAATCAAGAACCACACACGACGCGGATAACCGGACCGTAATTCAGATGGTGTCTTAAATTGGGAGTTATCTCTGCGAACTTTGCGTACCTCTCTGCGTCTCTGCGTTAAATGGCTCGTTCAACGCAGAGACGCCGAGTATACGCAGAGGCCGCAGAGAAAAATCTTAATTTGAGACATCACTACTATCATTCAGCCCACGCTCAGGCGAACTTCAGACATGCCGCAAAATAAAACTTTTCCATACCCACTCCGTACACTTTGGTAACATCCGACGCAGCGCGCCGCCCCTTTTGGCGGGTTCGAAAGCCTGAACCGACGCACGCCCAAAAAGACTACGCCGGTGATTAGCCTGGGAGGAATACGGAAATGCACCCCAGCAATCAGAGTAATCTCTCGCTGCAGTGTCTCATCCTGTGCAAGGTAACAATAGTTCTAATCTTCTCCGCGTTTCCTGTGTTTGGTGCGAGTGCCGATCGGGTGGTGGTGCGCGACAGTGTTTCGCAGTCGCAGCGTGACGAGCTTCTGGTTCGTTTGCGCGCGATTACGGGTTGGAACAACCTGGCTTTTCACGATGATGGCACGTTGCGGTTAAGCGATACTAGCCCGGCAAACGGGTCAGTGAGTGCGCGAACTCTTCTCCGGCGCGCCGTATCGGGGGATCGGGTGATTCTGTTCGAAAACGCCAGCTCGCGAAAGGACGTCGTTTTTTGCCGCGTTGTTTTGGGAAAATTCCTGCAGGAACTGCCGATCGATCCGGAAGTCTTCGTAGTCTTGATTGATTTCGACGACTTTCGCCAGGTAATTGGCGACAAGCAGGCGCGAGCCGCGTTCGATGTCGGTTGGGCCGTGCTTCACGAGATAGACCACGTGGTCCAGGACTCCGAGGATCCGGAACAAGACACCTCCGCCGGCGATTGTGAAGGGCACGTCAACAAAATGCGCCGCGAGCTCGGATTGCCTGTCAGAAATAGTTACTTCTTCAGTATTCTCCCCGTCAAGAATGATGGAAATCTCGTAAGCCGGTTTGTACGTTTGGGTTTTGATCAAGTCAACGCCGCGTCAACTAAGACTAAGCGTTACTGGTTGATCTGGGATGCTGCTCTTGTTGGCGGCTTAAATCCGGACTGCACCGAAGTGTCATACCGCGTCACGAAGAATGGTGTTCTTTCGGCTTCCTGTCCGGCCCTAGCGGCATTTTGAAGCGTCGGGCGCGAGCTTCTTCCGACATTTCCTGTAAAGCACAATGGACCCGCAGAATTATCTCTTTTAACTGATTAGGGTCGCGCGGAGTTTTGTTTTTGCCCAAAATTGCGGCAGCTATATCGCTGCTGAGTTCATGAGATATGGCCATGATTCAACGGGATCTCTGGTACTACCGAGGTTTATAGAAGAGAGGCCATAGTAGTTTTCTGCTGTTACGTCGATGTTAATACCGTGTTAATTCACGGACCTCGCAGTTTTCCTCATTTTTCCAGCGGGTCTCCTTAACAAACATTTAAGGCGATATTCACTGCTCTTTAACTTTCGAGCA
The DNA here is from genome assembly GCA_035762365.1 of Pyrinomonadaceae bacterium. Taxonomy (GTDB): domain Bacteria; phylum Acidobacteriota; class Blastocatellia; order Pyrinomonadales; family Pyrinomonadaceae; genus PSRF01. The sequence goes on from DASTOZ010000362.1 coordinate 4,341, forward strand.
GTAGCGTGTCCACCCGACACCGTAAAAACATTTAGCCCTAACAAATTACCGTCCCAGTTTATCTACAGGAGACCGATATGAGCTTGTTCACCAGTGTTCGCCGATGCCGCATGTTGCTTCTAACGCTTATCTTTTGCCTCGCAGCTCCAGTCGCGATCGCCCAAACCGGCACCGTTGGCACTCTAACGGGCGACATCAAAGATCCAAATGGAGCTAATCTCCCGGGAGTTAGCGTCGTCGTGAGAAATCTCGGTACTCGCGCAACGCGCACTACCGTAAGTGATGCTGATGGACACTGGTCGTTGCCCGGGTTGCCAGTCGGAACTTACGAGGTCTCTTACGAGGGCACCGGTTTCAAGAAGCTCGTGCGCGATCGAGTAGAGGTTGAGGCAAGCGTTCCGCGCACGTTGGAAGACAAATTGGAAGTAGGTGAGATTGGCGCCGTAATCAACATCACCGAAGGCGCAGCGCTGATCACGCCCGAGATGTCCGCGGTCGCTCGACAGCTCTCATCGGAACAGCTCGTTCAAGTTCCGACGTCGACGCGAAGTTTTACCCAATTGCTATCGGCAGAGGCTGGAGTCAGCTCCGATCTTTCGCCAGTGTTGACCAACGGTAACGGAAACCAGTCACCTTCCGTAAATGGAACACGGACCACCAGCACGAGCCTCTTCTTCAATGGCGTCGACGCGACGAATATCACCTCCAATGAGGGTTCCTTGAACGGAAACATTGCGCCGGCTCCGGAGACGCTGTCCGAAGTGAAACTGCAAACGAGCCTTTACGATGCATCGACGGGTCGCTCGGGCGGAGGTAATTTCCAACTTGTCACAAAGAGCGGTACTAACCAGTTCAATGGAAGCGTTTATTACTACTTACAGAATGAAAAATTCAACGCCAATGATTTCTTCTTTAACAAGGATGGAATCGAGCGACCGAAAGCCCGGCGCAACGAGGGTGGCTTCACAATCGGCGGGCCGATCATTAAAGAGAGGTTCTTTTTCTTCGGCGGCTATCAGCACACACAAGCCAACACTGGTTTTGTGAGTACCGCTAGTAGTATCACCGTGCTGCCTGCGGCGCTGCGCCTCATCAGCGGCGCGCGAACTAAAGAGAACCTCTTCGCCGCGTTCAGGCAGTTGAACCCTGGCATACTCGCTTCTATTCCGAAGGCGCAGTGCAATCCAACGGTAAATAACGTTGTCGATCGCAACTGCATCTCCGACGTCGCAGTCGCGCTCTTGAACATTCGCAACCCTGCGACCGGTGATTTCCTGATTCCCGCGCCACGCGCCGGAAGTATTCTTGGCGTCGACAATAATGTAGCTGGCAATAACGGCGGCAATCCTTACATCCGCCAGCGCAATGTGTTTCCTGCCGAATTCACGCAGGACCAATTCACCGTCAGATTAGACGGTCGTCTAACGAACAAGAATACGTTGAGCGGCGCCGTTTTCTGGGCCAACTTCCCGGGATTCGATCCTTTTCCTGATCCGGGCAGCCTTGCCTCCCCGGTTACGGTGAAGCGCAGTGATCGTAATCGCACTGTCGCGATTTCGGACCAGCACGTCTTTGGTCCACGTTTCATCAACGAAGTCCGGTTTGGATACTTCTCACTTAATAACACGCGCGTGTTGGATGATCCCTTCCTCGCTATCACCAACGAGTCGGTGGGAATTCCGAATCCCGCGGTTGCTTTCGACCAGGGACCCGGAACGCTGCGGTTGGGCCATTACGTGGGCCGGCCGGGCACTATCCTCGAGCGGTTCTCTTTCGGCGGTCCAAACGACACGTTCAATCGTCGCGAGCAGAAGACCTACTCCATCTCGGATCATGTTACTTACCTGGCAGGCGACCACAGCTTTAGGCTGGGTGCTGAGTTCAAGCGTCATAACTTCAACACCGCGCTTCCTGAAGAGCAGGCTACGGAATTTGAAAAGTACGACAACTTCACACAGTTCTTGCGCGGGGTGGCAACTGAGGCTGATACGCAGTTCGGCGTCACTGAAAAACAGTTCCGCTTCCGCGACTTAGGTTTTTACGGCGCGGATGACTGGAAGGTAAATCGGAAACTCACGGTCAACGCAGGATTGCGCTGGGAGTGGTTCGGCTGGCCTGAAGAAAAGAATGGGTTGATTGGAAACTTTGATCCCTCCCTGGTTACCGACTTCGACAACCCGATTACCGGTTTCGTCGTTCCCTCAAATGCGGGCCTTACCGGATTTGTCGCTGTCGATAGGGCCATTCAGGTAACGACCAGGGCCGACACCAAGAGCACGATACATAATCAAGATCTCAATAACTTTGCGCCGCGGTTCGGATTTGCCTTTACACCATTTGATAACAACAAAGTTGTGATCAGAGGTGGTTACGGCATCTTCTTTGATCGACCGTCTGCGGCGTTTATCAATACGGTGTTCAGTAACTATCCGCACCTGCGTGAAGAGGAGGTAACCTTCCCGGGCAGCAACGTGCCACTACAGACAGCCTGGTCGCAGCAAGATCCGAACTTCCCGTTTAACCAGTACCTGCCGAATCGCGTTGTTCGCACCGCCGGCGCCAACGGGACGTATCAGATTCGCGACAACACCAATGTTACGCGAGGAGCAGACGGAACACTAAATCCGATCGATCCGGCGACTGGTTTACCGTTCAGGGGAAATATTGCTGAGACATTCGAGTTTCGCGCTGTCGATCGCAATCTGCGCACGCCGTATGTTCAGCAGTGGAATCTCGGTGCCCAATATGAGATGACGGGCAACTTCCTGATCGAACTGCGCTACGTCGGCTCCAAAGGCACAAAGCTGCTGCAAGCGACATCTTTCGCGCAAGGCTTTGATCTGAACGAACCGAACACGCCGGATTTCATTTACGAGAGATTCAATCGGGCTTATGTGGCCTCCGGTAGTCCTCTTGGGGCACTGAATGCGGGTTCCACCGCTCGGCAAAGAGGTCTAGGAAAAGCTTTTGGTTTCGCGAATCCCACGTTAGGCGGGTTGATCGATCTCAATCTTGCTAATCCCTCCGGCGCAGTTATTACCTTCGAAGGTCGTTCGCCGTTCCTGGGTTTCGACGTTCCGGAAGCAATCCTGCTCGGCAACTCAGCCTATTCGACTTACCATTCAGCTCAGCTCAGTTTGACGAAGCGGCTTTCGAAGGGATTGCAATTCAACGCCGCGTACACGTTCTCGAAATCGATCGACAATGCTTCGGCTGATCCGGGCAGCACCGCTGGCGGAGGCAAGCCCGATCTTCCGAATGTCGGCTTCACGGCGCAGGGCAATGCCTTCGACACAAACGCGAATCGCGCTCTTTCTGACTTCGATCGTCCACATCGTTTCAGCGTGAGCTTCGTGTACG
>DASTOZ010000363.1:0-2025 GCA_035762365.1 Pyrinomonadaceae bacterium
CAGACAAGTTTGGTACTTCGATCGCCAAGGGACTGCGCGTGTTTTCAGATGGACTGCGCACCAAACGACGCCAGCGAGCCGAACAAGAAGCGCAAAAGGCCGCCGTCAAACTGCTGTTCCCACTGGCATGTTTCCTGTTTCCCACGCTTTTCATCGCGATCCTTGGCCCCGCTGCCCTCAACCTCATGGACGTAGTAGCAAAAATGGACTAGAGGCCAGCATCAGAGGAGTGGACCAATGAAAAAACGCAGACTCATAGCCGTTGTAATCGCTTTCATACTAACCATTGCCGCGACCGCCATGTGGAGCGCATCGACGATCGTACGTGAAGGTGATCCGGACGCGATCGTTCTGGAGGATTCGGGTTCAGAGGCAGGAACCAGCGAGGACCAACCGAAGAAGAAGGGTGGCAACAAGGTTCTCAAAGTCGTGACCGCGCCGTTTAGAGCGGTCGGCCGGCTGTTCGGCGGCGGCAACAAAGAAAACAAGATCGAACGCATGACCGAAAAAGACGCCGAGCGTTTTGAGAGCGTCGGTGTCACGCGCATCGAAGACGCGCGAACGTTCAAGCCCGTAACTTCCGCCAGCTCCGCACGCGAGCATCTCGAAGCGGGACGCGAGTTTCTGCTGAACGGCGCCTACAACGAAGCGGTCTCCGAGCTCTCGACTGCCGTGTCGCTCGATCCAAAACTTTCCGAAGCGCACAACCTGCTGGGCGTTGCGTTCGACAAGAAGGGTTTCGGCGAACGTGCCAAAGAGTCGTTTGAGAAAGCAGTGAAGATTGAAGAAGACGCCGAGACGCTGAACAACCTCGGCTTCGCGCTCTATCAAAACGGCAATTACCGCGCGGCTGTTGACCGTCTGAAACGCGCCGCGAAGCTCGCGCCGACAGACGAGCGAATTCTGAACAACCTGGGTCTCGCTTATTGCCGTCTCGGAAAGGTCGAGGAAGCTTACAAGGCATTCACGCGCGCGGCTGGTCCGGTCACAGGCAATCTTAACACCGCGAAGATGCTCGAACGGTTTGGTCGTGAAGACGACGCGATTCGCTACTACGAAACCGCGCGTCAGCTCGAGCCGCACAACACGATCGCGCTGCGTCGTCTCGCCGACTTGTACAACCGCGTCGGCCGCACGGCGGAATCGCAAGAGGCCCGCGCGGCACTGGCGATCGCCTCGAACGGCACGATCCTCGTTACGGGCGGGAAATAGTTACGTAGGGCTTAGGGTCTTTGGGCTTGGGTCTTTGTTTTAGTCCGGAGCTTGCAGTCCGAACCACCCAAGGCCAAAGACCAAAGTCCCAAGACCAGGAAGAGAAAGAGAGTCGCACGATGTCGCATACGACAATTCTGACGCGCGCGGAAATCGAAAGCATGGGACCGCCGCTTCCCGAGGAAATCAGTGACACCGGCATTTCCGAGCAGTTTCTCTGCGACCTCGCACTGAAACACGTGGCCATGCTGCCCGAGCCGACGACGCAGGCCGTCGCCGAGCGCATCAATCTTCCCCGCACGCTGACTGAAGATCTGCTCCAGCAGCTCTACCGCGAAAAGCTGATCGAAGTGAAGATGCAGTCGGCCATCGGTTCGACTCGTTACGCGATGTTGGACCACGGCTGGGACCGTATCACGCGTCTGTTGTCGATTTGCGGTTACGTTGGGCCAGCGCCCGTTTCGTTGCGCGACTACTCGCACATGATGCAGTTGCAGTCGATTCCGTCGAATACAGCATCGATGGACACAGTGCGTCGCGCGTTTCACGATCTGGTGCTGCCTGAGTCGTTGTTGCAAACGCTCGGCTGCGTCATCAACTCGCGTCGCTCGTTGTTTCTCACCGGACTGCCGGGCACCGGAAAGACGGCCGTCGCCGAACGCATCAATGGTGCGCTCGCGGGCGGGATTTGGATTCCGTATGCGGTCGAAATCGACGGGCAGATCATCCGCGTGTTCGACGGTCATTGCCACGAACCCCTGGCGGCTGAAGAGACGCCGATCGATTTCGATCGTCGTTGGGTATTGATTAAGC
>DASTOZ010000364.1:0-8295 GCA_035762365.1 Pyrinomonadaceae bacterium
GTATCGCGCTGGTTGAGGCGTTGGACGATGTCGGCACGGCCAGTGTTGATGGAAAATCTCAACTGCTCGAACCGTTCCACGACATACTGCTTCTGTCCGTCAGTATTCAGCCGGCCAACCGGGTCCGGGCCTGCCGGAGTGCTCGTGCCCTGGTTCGCAGTCGTTGCTGCCTTCGCCGCGGGAAACTTCGTCGAAAGAACGTCTGACAGAACGAGTTCCGACTGTTCGCCCGACGAATCGATACGTCCCGATCGCGCGGTTAACACCTGGTTCGTGCGATCGTTTGGCTGCGCGAAAATAAAAACTCGTCCCCACGTGCCGAGCGCTTTGTCAGCATCGCGAACGTAGATCACGTACTTTGGCAAGGTGCTGAACGTTCGCGGCTCGACTGGCGAATCGAGTTTGGCAAGCGCGCCTTCCAACGCGATCCGTTCGAGATCCCGCGCGGCTTCAGGCGCTTCTTTAAGGTGTAAGTACGTCGTCGCACCGCTCAAGAGCAGCCCGATTAACAACGCGGGCCAGATCATGGTCCACGATCCGACACCCGCCGAACGCATCGCGACGATCTCGCTGTCGCTGCCCATTCGCGAGTACCCGATGATGATCCCGGCAAGTGCGGCGAGTGGAATCGAGAAAGTAAGCACGCCCGGCAATAGCGCCGCGCCGAGGCTGCCGACTAATGACAACGGAAGATCGGTGTAGATGAGCACGTCCGTGAGGCGGCTCGCCTGTTGCGCGAGGAGGATCGCCGTCAGCATCAGCAGGGCGAGCACCATGTACGGCGCCATCGCCCCGACGATGTATCGGGGGATGAGAAAACTCCGGAGCCTAAAGTTTTGCCTTAACACTATTGGACGAACGTTGGTCGCGCTCTTGGCATTCGTTCGAGGACGCGACTGATAACCTGATACGTTAACTGAGCAAGCTCTTTTCTTGATGCAACTGGGACTTCCCTCGCCTCTTCTGCAAACTTCACCGGCGATAGTTTCTCAGTCGCTCTCATCTGCTGATAGACGACTCTCGGAATCGCACGACCTCGCGCCTGGCTGCACCGCAAACACCGAACTGACAGATCGGCTCCGAGATAGATCGGCTCCTCACGATCGAAGGGGTTTTGACAATTCGCGCACGCGCGCAAGTCCGGCAGAAAACCTTCGAGCTTCAGCAACCACACTTCAAAGTAGCGCAACACCCAATCGAGATCGGCCGGCACCTGCGCGACCGCTTCAAAACACGCGAGCGCCATGCGATAAAGGTTGTCATTAGCCTGGCGCGGCGGCGAGAAGTCCATCAAGAGGTCGCCCATGTAGGAGAAACCAGTCATCACCGCGGCGTCCGAAGTTAAGTTAAAGCGAGATTTCAGGATCTCGGTCTGGCTGAAAGAGACGAGCTCCTGGTTTTCCTTTTCGAAGTAGGTGAGATTGATCAGCGTGAAAGGTTCGAGCGACGCCCCAAAGCGGTTCTTGAGTTTGCGGCAGTTCTTCGCGACGCCCCGGATTAGTCCCGCCGAACGGCTGAGGCAAACAACAATCTTGTCTGCTTCCGCCAGGTTGTAAGTGCGCAGGATCAGTGCCTCGGTTTCGAATAGCGACATCTTGAACAGTCAAAACCGGAGGGTGGACAGATCACGGAATGAAGTATAGGAGCCAACCGAGTGCCAGACCGATAATTATGAACTCTGCAAATACCTTCACGCCGTAGATCCAACGTTCGCGGGTCGTGTCTTTGGAGATCACCCCAAAAACGACAGAAGCAAGCGCGGCAAACAAACACATGACGAGGAAATGCTTCACGATTTCCTCCCTGTCGCCACGTCGAAAGCGTCGAGCATAGTCAGGTAATTCATCAGCCCCGCGATTAACAGGAAGTTGGTGCCATACTCGTAAGTCGTGCGGGCCGCTTGCACCGGATCTTCTTTGAAGCTGATATCCAGCAACCAGGTGACGACGTAGGCGATGCCGGTTCCGAGGTCCGCAATCATCGGCGGCACCTGAATCAGCACTGCCCAGTCAAACATCGAGGTCGCGGTGGCGCCGTCCGGCGAAAGGTCGAACATGTGACCGCCCATCGCAAGCCCGATAAAGAAACTGAGCCACACGACGCCGCCCATCATTGCGGCGCGCCCCCATCTTTTCAGCAGCAGGTGTCCACTGCCCGGAATAAACCACGCAGCGAGACCAATCAACCAGGCCGTGCTGGATATCGCCTCAACCGGCGCCCCTTGTAACCGTTCAGACTTGACCAAAATCTTTCTCCCTTTTCCACTCTTGCGATTAAAGTTTTACCTTAATCCGTTTCGCCATTCAAACTCGCAACCGGCCGTGCTTAACCCTCAACTTGAACCGTCGGCGCGCAGACCTTTAACGCGTAACCTTAACGATATAACAGATGTGGAGCCCTAAAGGTTTCAAACTCTGCGAGAGGCGCTTGCCAGCCTTCCCTGATCGTGTCGAGTTCCACGCCCTGCTCGAACGCTTCCCGAATCTTGTTCGTGCCGCTGATGACGTCGAATGGGTTCTTGTCGAATACGTACTCGTATGGCGGTTCCTTCCAACGAAACTCGCCCGGGTACATGTCATGGACAACTTTCACCATTGCGATGCCCGCCAGCACGGAATCGAAGCGATCGCGATCGACGACGTGAAGCTGCACGCCGCCACACGTCACCTTCGCATGCTTCTGAAAAGTCGGTTGAAACGCACAGCCTCTAAAAATGACGCCCGGCAGCCCGAGCTGCGTCAAGTTGTCAGCATAAGCATCCGGGTCGATGTACGGCGCGCCAATCAGCTCGAACGGCTTCGTCGTTCCTCGTCCCTCAGACACCTGGGTGCCTTCGAAATGCACAGCGCCGGGAAACACGGTCGCCGTATCAAGCGTCGGCATGTTTGGCGACGGCATCACCCATGGCGCGTCCGTCTCGTCCAACCAAAACTCTCGCTTCCACCCAACCATCGGCACGATCTGCAAGTCGCACTGAACGTCGAAGCGATCGCGAAACATCTGCGCTAACTCGCCGACGGTCATTCCATGCCGCGTTGGCAGCGGAAACAGGCCGACGAACGAAGCGAACTCCGGCTCGAGAATATTGCCTGAAATATCAAGACCGTTGATCGGGTTCGGTCGGTCGCAAACAACCACCGGCTTGCCTAAGCGGCCTGCGATCCGCATGCAGTTGGCCAATGTATAAACGAACGTGTAGATGCGACAGCCCACATCCTGCATGTCGAAAACGAGCACGTCGACGTCTTCAAGCATTTTTTCCGTCGGTTCCCTTGTTTCGCTGTAAAGCGAATGCACGGGCAGTCCGGTTTTGCGGTCGGCGCCGTGCGCCGTCTCGATCATGTTGTCCTGGACGTCGCCGCGAATGCCGTGCTGCGGTCCGAACAGTGCGGTCAACTTAAACGCCGAATGTCCGTGCATTAGGTCGGCGGCGTGCTCGAATGTGTGATTGACTGACGACTGATTGCAGATCAGACCGACGCGTTTGCCGCGCATCGCCTGAGGAACATCTTGAAGTAAAACCTCAAGTCCGACCTGGACTGGCTGCCTCGTGCCTTTCAAAGTCTCCGTCTGACGCTCTTGCTCGATAGTTAAAGTCATACCTGAAGCTCCGCTAACAGAAATTAGCCGCACAATACTGAGCCGCCGTTGACGTTCAGCACTTCACCCGTGATGTTGTCTGCCCACTTCGAACACAGAAAAACTATCGGCCCGGCAATCTCATCCGGTGTCGCGACTCGGCCTCGAGGGATCGTCCTGGCAATCGATTCCGTTGCGGCGTTGTCGGAAAAGACATCCGCTGTCATGTCAGTAATCACCCAGCCGGGGGCGACCGAATTAACGTTGATTCCCGACGGAGCAAGCTCCGATGAAAGCGACTTCGTAAACGCGATCTGACCACCCTTTGATGCAGCGTAGTTGGAATAAAGCTCTTCCCCACGCTGACCTGCCGTCGAACTCACGATCACGATCCGTCCGAAGCGTTGCTGTTTCATGACCGGCGCGACCGCGCGACACACTGACCACGTGCCTTTCAGGTTGATGTCCATCGTGCGGTCCCAAAGCTCTTCCGTCATCGATTCAACTGCCGAGCCTTGCCAGATGCCGGCATTACAGATCAAAAAATCAACTCGCTGGAAACTTTCAACTGTTTCCTTAACGAGCCGTTCGCCTTCAGCAACTTTCGAAACATCAGCCTGGATCGCAACCACATCCGCGCCAAGCGCGCGCGCTTCAGCTACAGTGTCAGCCGCTGCCTGTTCGTCGCTGACGTAATTCACAACAACCTTCGCCGCATGCGAAGCGAGCAACAGCACCACGGCTTTGCCGATGCCGCGCGAACCACCGGTCACGAGCGCAACTCTACCGGACAATCGCAGATCGTCGCTCACGTCTACGTTCCCTTCCCTTACAACTGAATTCACACTCGCGCAACAGAAAGGTCGTCAACCATCTTGCTCGCATGGGCCACGAACGAGTCAAAGAGTCGCTGTGAAAACTGGTCCTGCTGCCACCCCATCTCAGGGTGCCACTGAACTGCAATCACAAACCGGTCGGGACGTGGATCTTCAAACGCTTCGATCACGCCGTCAGAACTCCAAGCTGTCGCAACAAGATCGGCGCCAAGCGTTTCGATCGCCTGGTGATGATGACTGTTGACCAACAGGCCGTCAGTCTTAATGATCTGGTTGAGCTTGCTGCTCGTCGCGACACTCACGCTATGCGACGGTCGATCGCGAGGCAGGCCCTGCTCGTGTTTGATCGCATTCGGTAACTGCGACCTGATGTCCTGGATTAACGTACCGCCACGCGAGACATTCAACACCTGCATCCCGAAACAGATCGCCAGCAACGGAACGTGCCTGCGCTCGGCCGCATCGATGATCAGCAGATCCGTCTCGTCCTTGATCTTGTGAACTGAACCCAACGCGGGATGAGGCTGTTGACCGTAGCGCAACGGATCGACGTCCGAATCGCTCCCCGGCAACAGTATCCCATCGCACCCGTCCACAACCGCGTCGACGTACTCCGCGCGCGGAATCAGGCTGATATGTACCGGTGCTCCGCCGGCCGCTTCGACGGCCTCACTGTAATGTCTCGCCAGGTAAAAACGCTCGGTAGGATAGTCAATGCGCATCGGGATCCCGATGCGTGGTCGCCTTTGCATGAACGTATGATAACCCATCTTTAACCGCGAAAAGGCACAAAAGACACACAAAGAAACTAAGGCTATGGCGTCCTTGACTTACGTTCAAACGAGTTCCTATAGTGCTCCTATCTAAACATGCGGAACGAAAATAATAGGGTGCGTAGCACTACTGTCCTCCTTGTTAGGAAAGACGCTCACGTCGCACTCGCTGGAGACGGGCAGGTGACGCTCGGCGAGACTGTCATGAAAGCCAGCGCCAAGAAAGTCAGGCGACTCTACAACGATCAGATTGTGGCTGGTTTCGCGGGGGCAACAGGCGACGCCTTTTCGCTGCTCACGCGCTTCGAATCGAAACTCGAACAGTATCACGGCAATCTTGAACGCGCCGCGATCGAATTGAGCAAAGAGTGGCGCACTGACAAAATGCTCCGACATCTCGAGGCGCTCCTCGTCGTCGCCGACAAGAAGTCGTCGTTTCTGCTGTCCGGCAATGGCGACGTGATCGCGCCCGACGAAGGCATACTGGCCATCGGCTCAGGTGGCTCCTACGCGCTGGCCGCCGCGCGCGCATTAATCAAACACACTGATCTCTCCGCCCGCGACATCGCCGTCGAAGCGCTGCGCATTGCCGGCGAGATCTGCATTTATTCCAATCAAAACATCGTAGTAGAAGAGTTATAAAGGCAATGGTTATTTACTTGGCCGGAGAAGTTGATGAGGAAGCTCGGCTCGACGAAATGTCGCCTCGCCAGATCGTGACCGAGCTCGACAAGCATGTCGTTGGACAACGCAACGCGAAGCGCGCTGTAGCGATCGCGTTGAGAAATCGTGTGAGGCGTCAAAAGTTACCTCCCGAAATGGCGGTCGACGTGATGCCCAAGAACATCATCATGATTGGATCGACGGGCGTTGGTAAAACTGAGATCGCGCGCCGCCTGGCGCGAATGTCCAACTCGCCGTTTCTGAAAGTTGAAGCTTCGAAGTTTACGGAAGTCGGTTACGTCGGACGCGACGTCGAGAGCATGATTCGCGATCTCACAGAGATCTCCGTCGAGATGACGCGCCAGGAGAAGAGCGAGGAGATCGCAGAGAAAGCGGAGCTGAACGTCGAAGAACGAATACTCGATCTGCTGTTGCCGCCGCGACGCAGCGCCGTCGGTTTCTACGACTTCGATTCGGATTCTGCCGAAGAAAACGCTTCAACCGAGCTCGACGCACCCGCGCAGGACGAACAGTCGCAGCGCACGCGCGAGAAACTTCGCACGCAACTGCGCAGCGGCAAGCTCGACAACCGTCTCGTCGAGCTCGAAGTGCGCGAGAAAAATTTTCCCGTAATCGAACTGGCCGGCCCGCAAGGCGTCGAAGAGATGGGCATCAACATGAAGGACATGTTGGGCAACCTTTTTCAAGGACGTACCAAGCGACGAAAGATGCGCGTCGACGAAGCGATGGAGTACTTGATGCAGGAAGAAGAAGAGCGGCTGATCGACATGGACCAGGTGGCCCGTGCAGCGATCGAACGCGTCGAAAACTCCGGCATCATCTTCCTCGACGAGATCGATAAGATCGCGGGGCGCGAATCAGGGCACGGTCCAGACGTTTCGCGCGAAGGCGTCCAGCGCGACATCCTGCCGATCGTGGAAGGAACGACGGTGAACAGTCGTTATGGCATGGTGCGCACCGATCACATTCTCTTCATCGCCGCCGGCGCGTTTCACGTTTCCAAGCCGTCGGATCTGATTCCGGAACTGCAGGGCCGTTTCCCGATTCGCGTGGAGCTGGAGTCGCTCACCATCGAAGACTTCAAGCGGATTTTGACCGAGCCACGCAACGCGCTGATCAAACAGTATCAGGCGATGATGGACACCGAAGGTGTGAAGATCGAGTTCACGTCCGACGCGATTGACTCAATCGCCAACTTCGCGGCGCAGGTCAATCAGCAGACCGAAGACATCGGCGCGCGCCGGTTGCAGACGATCATGGAAAAGCTGCTCGAGGACATCAGTTTTGAAGGTCCCGACCTCGAACCGAAGCAGCAGCGCATCGATGCCGCTTACGTAGAAAGCATGCTCTCCGAGACTGTTAAGGACCAGGATTTGAGTCGCTACATTCTGTGAGACCTCTTCTCAAACCACGGATCTTATTCACTATTTTCTGTTTGATCGGTGTTTCCGCTCTTTTGGGGTGCGGAAAGCGCCGGCCTCCCTTGCCGCCAATCGAACGCGTTCAGCAACGCACTGAACTGCTCTCCGGTGCGCAACAAGGCAACGAGGTAATCCTCAGTTGGCCCGCGCCGCAACGAAACGCGCCCGACAGCAGTGTCCAAAGCATTCGGCGCATCGACGTCTATCGTCTGGCCGAGAAACCCGGTGCGCCGCTGGCGCTCACAGAAGAAGAGTTCGCCGCACGCTCGACGCTCGTTGGCTCTGTAACGTTCGAACAAATCCAGACGGCAGGCGACACGTTGACGTATCGCGACGCGCTCGAGCTCGCCGGACAACCGACGCGGCTTCGTTACGCGCTTCGTTACGTGAATGCCTCCGGCCAACGCGCAGCATTCTCGAACTTCCTCACCATTGAACCGGCCGCGCGCGTCGCCCAGGCGCCGACTCTCTCATCAGAACCAAAACTCACCGAGGACGCGATCACCATCACGTGGCAACCGCCTGCTGCGAACATCGACGGCTCGACGCCAGTGAATCTGCTCGGCTACAACGTGTATCGCATGGACGAGGCGCAGAGTGAACCCAACCAGGCGCCGATCAATTCAGCGCTCGTTTCCGGCACTGAATATTCAGACAAGAACTTCCAGTTTGGTAACAACTATCGCTACATCGTTCGCGCCGTATCACTCGGAACTGGCGGCGGGCAGGTGGAGAGCCTGAACTCGAACTCCGTCCCCGTCGCGGCGCGCGACGTCTTTCCGCCTGCCGCGCCGGAGCGTCCGAGCATCGCGCCGGATCCATCGTTTGGCCGGCTCGCGATCTTCTTCGCGGTGAACAAAGAACCCGACATTGCGGGCTACAACCTCTATCGATCGACGGATCCGAACCTGCCGAAGTCCCAATGGACCAAACTCAACCAGTCGCTGCTGACGCGCACGACGTACCAGGATGAGCGCGTCGAGTCAGGCAAGACTTATTACT
>DASTOZ010000365.1:0-2496 GCA_035762365.1 Pyrinomonadaceae bacterium
TGCCCAGCGCCGACTCGATCTCACGCCACATCGAATCGGGCGCCGTCAGTTGCGGAAGCTGTTCCGCCAACTTGATCCCCAGTTTGATCTCTTCAAATTTAGTCCTACATCTCACACACGAAATAATATGCTCCGCAAAACGCTTCGACTCCTCAGTCGAGAGCTCTCCATGACAATAAGCTGAGATATCTTTGCTGACGTGTTTCGAAAACATCATTCACCCCACAGCGCAGGATTGTTCAAGTGCGACAACCGCTTCGCCAACTGACTGTGACCACGATTCAAACGCGACGCGACCGTCCCCTTCGAACATCCCATCACCTCGGCAATCTCCTCGTACGATAACCCCTCGATGTACTTCAGCAGGATCGGCAAACGAAACTTCGGCTTCAATTCTTCAATCGCGCCGCGCACCGCGGCAGCTACTTCGAGCCTCGCGTATTGCCGTTCCTGCGGTTTCTTTTCACTCACGTTACTCATGGCGACTGTGTTGTCCCATGGCAGCCATCGCCGGCGACGGCGTCGTTCGTCGAGACACGCGTTCACGACCAACCGGTACAGCCACGTCGTAAATTCCGAATCGCCACGAAACTGGCGAATCGCCGTGAACAACTTCAAAAAGATCTGCTGCGTGACGTCTTCCGCCACCGCTCGATCGCCACCAGACGAGTAAACGGCAATGGAGAACACCTTGTCTTTGTAAGCTTCGAACAGACTTTGAAAGGCGTCGCGGTCGCCCTGCTGGCAGGCTTGGATAACCTGTCCGTTTATGAGCTGTTCAGCCATGGCCGCGCGCCGCTCCATTTGGTCCCCCGCTAATCACATCAGTAACCGTTTAGACGCCGCTAAACTCCAGTTTCTTCCGTAAAAAACCGAAACCGCGGATTACTGAGATAGTAACCCGCGGCTCCTGTTCGTTAACGCGTTGGCTTTGTCAGCGCGTGACGTGGACCAGCATTTCCGTACCCGACTCGATCTTCAACTCCTTGCTTCCCTTCACGGCCAACGAACCCGCGCCGCCTGCGCCACCGACGATCAAACCGATCGCCGCCCCCTTGCCACCACCGGCGATGCCGCCGATGATCGCGCCGACGCCGGCGCCAATGCCTGTTCGCTTGACCGTCTGATTGGTCCGGCTGCCTGACTGGATGCCGCCTTCGTTATCGGCTTTTCCGGCGTCGTCGCCGTAAACACGCGTCACGTATCCGTGCAACACGCCCCTGCGGCCGTCACGCAACTCGACGCTGTCGAACGCGAGGTTCATGCTCGTCCGGCCTTTGACCTTGCCTGACTTCTGTATCGAGCTTATGTGACCGTAGATCTTCGCTTCATCGAAACGACTCGGATCGATCACGGTTGCCGTGAAGCGATCGCCGACGCGATTGTCTTTGCTGGAAAGTGTGTCGTTGATGCGGATCTTCAGGTCAGTCCCGACCGGGACCAACGGTACGACCCGCTTAGTAGTTGTAGTCCTCTTCTTCTGCGCGCTCGCGGGCGAAACGCTCACCAGCGCGACGATGGCCAGAACGGCCATCAAAACCGGCGATATTTTTCTCATAGTTTATGCTCCTCGAAAAAACTAGTATGAACCGGAGGCTGGGGCTCAGAGGGGCAATGCTGCACGATCAATCTCGGCGACCGCGCCGGGCACGGCTTCGTCTTCGAACACGCGCTGGCGGCGAACGGAGCCGTCGCTGTCAAAGATGTATGCGGAAGGGGCTTCCCGCATGATGATGTCCTGCAAGCGCATCAGGCCGTACAGGAGAGCTTCCGGCCGCGGCGGACAACCTGGGATATAAACGTCGACCGGAATACAACGATCGACACCCTGCATGGTGGAATACGAATCGAACGGCCCTCCGGTCGAAGCGCACGCGCCCATCGCGATGGCCCATTTCGGTTCGGGCATCTGGTCGTACACGCGACGGACGACCGGGCCCATCTTCAAAGTAACTGTCCCGGCAATAATGATCAAGTCGCTTTGTCGCGGGCTTGGCCGGAACACACCCGCGCCGAAGCGGTCGATGTCGAACCGTCCCGCGCCGGCCGCGATCATCTCGATGGCGCAGCAGGCGAGGCCGAAAGTCATGGGCCACAACGCCGACTTGCGTGCCCAGTTGACCACCGGCGCCGCGATGTCGACCGTCTTCGCGCCGACGCTGCGTCGAATCGAGTTCATGATCGAATCGACGGTGGTTAGTACAAATCCTTCTTCGTGTTCAGCCATAAAAGATTGCCGCGCTCAGGCCCACTCGAGCGCGCCCTTGCGCCACGCGTAATAGTAACCGACGATCAGGATCCCGATGAATACAAACATCTCGATCAGCGCAAACTTCGTGAACGAGAAGTCGTCGCCCATGAAGATGATCGCCCACGGCAGCAGGAAGATCGTCTCGACGTCGAAGATCAGGAAGAGCATCGCGACGATGTAGTACCGTACGGTAAACCGCTCGTGCGCTTCGGTAGTCGGATCGATGCCGCACTCGTAAGGCCGCA
>DASTOZ010000366.1:0-4545 GCA_035762365.1 Pyrinomonadaceae bacterium
AAAGTCGTCATCACGCGGCGCATTCAACGCGATGGCGCGCTGTACTTCGGCCCGTTTCTACCGGCCTCTCTCGCGCGCCGGACTATTGATTTAATAAACCGGACGTTCCAATTACGCACGTGCGACATCGAGATCGACGGCAAAGCGCCGCGCCCGTGTCTCGAGTATCACATCAAACGCTGTCTCGGACCATGCGTTAAAGGTCTCTGCACGCCCGAACAATATCAGGAAGCGGTGCGCGATGTAAGACTGCTGCTCGAAGGCCGCAACAAAGAGCTCGCCGATATGCTCGAAACGCGCATGCTCGAAGCGTCTGACGACATGCGATACGAGCTCGCCGCGAAGTATCGCGATCTGCGTAAAACGGTTATCCGGCTTTCCGAACAGCAGAAGATGGCGACGACGTCTGAAAGCGACGTCGACATCTTCGGCTATTACCGTGAAGGCCAGCGACTCGCGTTGCAGTTGTTCACGATGCGTGAAGGCAACATCGTCGGGCGGCGCGAGTTTTTCTGGGAGGATCTGCCGGAAGACCATTTCGATCCGGCGGAGTTTTTGAGCGAGGTGCTGGCGCAGTATTACGCCTCGGATTACGTGCCGCGCGAGATCTACGTGCCGGTTGATTTTCACGATCGCGAGCTGCTGGAGAAAGCGTTAAGCAAACGCAAAGGTCGACGCGTGAAAATTTGCGATCCGCAGCGTGGCGAGAAGCGCGACATGATCGATCTCGTCGACAAGAACGCGAAGAATGCGTTCGAGCAACGGTTCCGCGTGCTGAAGCCCGATATGAAGCTCGTGCTCGAAGAGTTGCAGGAGACGTTGGAGCTGCCGCACTTTCCGGCGCACATCGAGTCGTTCGATATCTCGCACATTCAGGGCGCGGAGAATGTCGCGGGCATGGTAGTTTGCGATAACGGGCGGATGAACCGGTCGGAGTATCGGAAGTTTCGCATCAGAAGCGTTGAAGGCGCGAATGATTTCGCGTCGATGCACGAGGTCGTGACGCGGCGGTATCGCCGTTTGCTGGAGGAAGGTAAACCGCTGCCGGATTTGATCGTGATCGACGGCGGGAAGGCGCAGCTCAGCGCCGCGGGCTTAGCGATGAGTGAGCTCGGGTTGGAAGCGATACCGATGGTCGGCGTCGTCAAACCACCGCGACGGCATGACGAAGTCGCTTACCTGCTGATGAAGGGGCGCGAGGATGAACCGATCTATCTCGATTCCCACTCGCTGATCCTGCGTCTGCTGCAAATGATTCGCGACGAGACGCACCGTTACGCGGTCACGTATCACCGCAAGCGTCGCGAGTTGCGCGACTTCACTTCAGAGCTGACGGCTATTCCCGGTGTTGGAGATAAGCGCAAAGGCCGGCTGTTGCGTCACTTCGGTTCGATTCAGAGGATTTCGAAGGCAGGCGTTTCGGAGCTTACGCCGTTTGTTGGGCGAAAGACCGCGGAAGAGATCGCGGACCACTTCGAGCGTCAAAGATTACTGGCCGTTGGAAACACGGATCACACGGATGACACGGATAGCGCGTCCGCGACTAACTGAGCCTGCTCTTTTTGATGAATCGTGTATGAACCCGTCGCGGGACTCGCCGAGGCAGTGCGTCCGACATACCGCGGCCGCTCGCACGACGGCAACAGGTTTTCCAAACGTTCCTGCATGAACGTCCACCCGCCCATGTTCTGCGGTTCTTCCTGCGCCCAAACAAGCTCGCCCGCGTTTTCGTAATGCTCGAGCATTTCGCGAATGCTCGTCAACGGGAACGGATAGAACTGCTCCAGCCGCACAACAGCGACCCGCATCTCCCCAGACTTCTTGCGCGCCTCGACGAGATCGTAATAAACCTTGCCACTGCAAAGCACGATCTTCCTGACCGCCGAGGGGTCTGCGATCTCGGCGTCGTCAATCACCGGCCTGAACCCACCGCTTGCCAACTCGCCGATCGTCGACGAAGCCGCCGGCAGACGCAACAAGCTCTTCGGCGTCATCACAACGAGCGGACGCTCCATGCCATGACGCACCTGCCGCCGCAGCAAATGAAAGTACTGCGCGGGCGTCGTCGGATAACACACGGCCAGATTGTTTTCCGCGCAGAGTTGCAGATAGCGTTCGAGTCGCGCGCTCGAGTGTTCCGGCCCTTGGCCTTCGTAACCGTGCGGCAGCAACATCACGACGCGTGATTTCTGTTTCCACTTGTCTTCGGACGCCGCGATGTACTGATCGATGATCGTTTGCGCGCCGTTGCCAAAATCGCCAAACTGCGCCTCCCACAACACGAGCGCATCTTCCGCGACGACCGAGTAGCCATACTCAAAACCCAACACGCCTTCTTCCGAAAGCGAACTATCGTAAACGTCAAAACGCGCGTCGGCATTATCGTCAGATCGCAATTCTGATAGTGGCGCCCACGCTTTTCCCGTCTGCGTGTCGTACAACACCGCGTGACGCTGACTGAACGTGCCCCGACCGGAATCCTGTCCACTCAAGCGCACCCGCGTGCCTTCGAGCACCAATGAACCAAACGCCACCGCCTCGGCGAACGCCCAATCGACCGGCGCGCTGCCGTCGCCCATCTTCGCGCGACGGGCCAGTTGGCCCACCATCTTCGGATTGACGTTGAAACCTTCCGGCACGACCGCGATCTTGTGCGCGATGCTGCGGATCGTTTCGGCATCGACGCCCGTCGGAACTATCACAGACCCGTCGATCTCGTCGACACGCTGCTGTGGTTGCGGCGGATCTTCGGCGACTTTTCGTTTCGCGTTCGCGAGCGCGTCTTCGTAACGCCGCACGCGCTCCGCAATCAGATCGTTGACCTCGTCTTCGGTTACGACGCCTTCCTGGATCAACCGCTTCGCATACACCGTGCGCACGCCCGGATGCGCTTTCACGCGAGCGTACATCAACGGCTGCGTGTAGCTCGGTTCGTCTGTTTCGTTGTGACCAAGACGTCGAAAACCGATGAGATCGATCACGACGTCTTTGTTGAACTCCTGCCGGTAGTCGAGCGCGATTTGCAGCATCCGATACGCCGCTTCCGGATCGTCGCCGTTGACGTGAAAGATCGGCAACTGCGTCATGCGCGCGACGTCGGTCGAATAGATCGTCGAGCGTCCCGCCTCGGGCGAGGTCGTGAACCCGATCTGGTTGTTAATGATGATGTGGATCGTCCCGCCGGTGCGATAACCCTTCAATTGGGCCAGGTTCAACGTCTCCATCACGATGCCCTGTCCGGCAAACGCAGCGTCGCCATGAAGCAGCACGGGCAGCGCCAGGTCCATTACCTCGTCGCGCGTCGCGCCATCATGGCCCATCGTCTCGTCCTGCTTCGCGCGCACCATGCCTTCGACAACCGGATCGACCGCCTCGAGGTGACTCGGATTCGGCGATAACGACAGATGGACCGTGCGCCCGTCGCTTAGCGCGCGCTCGCCGGTCGCGCCCTGGTGGTATTTCACGTCGCCTTCGTCGGCGGGAAACTCCGGATGCACGGATCCTTCAAACGCCGCGAAGATCCGCTCGCACAAATTGCCAATCACGTTCGCGAGCACGTTCAAACGGCCGCGATGGGCCATGCCGAAGACTATATCCTTCACACCGCGTTCGGCGGCGCCGTCGATCAGCCGGTCAAGCACCGGAATCACCGTTTCGCAACCCTCAAGCGAAAAACGTTTCTGTCCGAGATACTTCGTGTGCAGAAAACGCTCGAACTGTTCGGCGGAGATCAGTTTCCACAGCAGGCGTTTCTTCACTTCGACCGAAATCGGTTGCGGTTCGACCAGCTCGCGCCGGATCTGTCCGCGTATCCAAAGCTTCTCTTCTTTGCTCTGAATGTGCCGGTACTCGATACCGACCTTCCCGCAGTAAGCACGTTGCAGGATGTCGAGAACTTCGCGCAGCGTCATGCTGTCGCGGTTCGCCAGTCCGTCGACGATGAACGTTCGGTCGAGGTCCCAGATCGTCAGACCGTAAGTTTCGATGTCGAGCTCGGGGTGATACAGCACCGGCAACGCGTGCAAAGGATCGATATCGGCGATCAGATGCCCGCGCACGCGATACGCGTTGATCAACTCGATCACGCGCGCCTCTTTCAGCGTCTGCTCGCGCACCTGGTCGCCCGGCAGGAAGAAGGGGTTGCGATCGACGTGCCAGCGAAACGGAACGTGCGGAATGCCGAGGTCTTTGAAAATATCTGCGTAGAAATCGTGCTTGCCCGTGATCAGCTCGTGCACGCGCGCGAGAAACGCGCCGGACTCCGCACCCTGGATGATGCGATGGTCGTAAGTGCTGCTGATCGTTATGGCCTTGCTGATGCCGAGCTGCGACAACGCTTCGGGCGCCATCGCCTGGTACTCCGCGGGATATTCGATCGCGCCCGTGGCGACAATCACTGATTGACCCGCCATGAGTCGCGGAATCGATGCAACCGTGCCGAGCGTGCCCGGGTTGGTCAGCGAAACTGTGGTTCCCTGGAAATCGGGAATCTGAAGTTTGCCCTCGCGCGCGCGTTTAACGACGTCGTCGTACGCGGCAAGAAAC
>DASTOZ010000367.1:0-3798 GCA_035762365.1 Pyrinomonadaceae bacterium
TCAGCTTCACTCGCTGAGCAACGCGGTTGGGCCAGGACGCTGGTGCAGGTGTTCGCGCAGGCGATGGACTTCATCGAGACAGGCCAAAAGAAGAACCTGAATACGTTCAAGAACGCCCCGTGCCTCCGCGTCTTCGACGAAGCGTTCGCGATGGAACGAGATCAACGCATGCTCTGGCGAATCGGTTTCACACCGGAGCAGATCGCGCATCTCATGAACACCGCGCAGAAAGAGATCCGCGACTTTGACCGCAGCCTCAGCTACTTCGAAGATCGCAAAGTTGCCAAGGGCATCGAAAAACTCCCCGACGGTTTCACGCACAGCCCCGTCTTCCTGATCCGTAACCTGCTCCGAACATTGCCCGGTTACTATCTCTCGCACGCAATCACACGAGCGGATGACGCAAGCGCTCACATGCCAAACGAAATCTTTCTGCAAACGATGGCCGCTTCTTATGTCGGCAAGAAAGATCTCAAGCTCACGGAATCGCGGATCTCACACATCAACGAGTTTCAGAACTCCTACCTCCGCCTTTGTGCCGCACTCGGTGGACCACTCGATCTCGTCCTGCAAACACTCCAGGAGCGTTCGGCCGTGATCAATCATCGTCACCGCATCACCGGCGACGCCGTCACGTGGATCATCGAAGAGGTGATAGCGATGAAAGGCAAGATCAAGATCGACGGCTTGCAGGAAGCCATCGACGCGTTCATCGACTCACAAGTGCTGATACCCGGAAAGTGGCGTCCCGTTTCAACGGCCCACCTCAACACAAACAGTCTCAAGTCGCGCTTGCTGCAAAAGATCCAGGAGAATTTGGAAGCCTACAAGGAATCGATCTAAGCTGGCGCCATGACTCAGTGGCGCGACATCCGCGAGCAGTTTCCTGTAACTGCCAATTCCGTTTATCTCAACACAGCCGCCGCGGGCCCACTCGCGCGCGCAACCGCTCAGGCCTCCGTCAGTTACTACGAGCAGATGAAGAACGACGGCGATGTGCACTGGGACGAGTGGCTCGCGCGCCGCGAAGAAGTGCGCGCGAAGGTGGCTGCATTCATCAACGCCGAACCCGACGAGGTCGGACTGACGACGAACACGTCGAGCGGCATGAACATCATGGTCGACGCGCTGGAAAAGCACGGCGAGGTGATCTCGTGCGACCTGGAGTTTCCGGTCACGACGATTCCCTGGATGCACCGGCGTATTCCGGTTCATCTGGTGAAATCACAAGGCGGCGTTGTGCGACCCGAAGACTTGCGCGACGCGATGAACACGCGCACCGGAATCATCTCGATGAGCTACGTTCAGTACTCGAACGGCTTTCGATCCGATCTAGCGGCACTCGGCGAGATCAAAGGCTCGCACGCGCTGGTCGTCAACGCGAGCCAGGCCGCGGGCGCATTCGAGATCGACGTGAAGCGAATGAAGATCGACGCCTTGTGTTCGACCGGTCACAAGTGGATGCTCTCGGGTTACGGCTCCGGTTTCGTTTATCTCAGCAGGGAACTACAGTCGAACTCTCATGCGAGGTCCATCGGTTGGTTGAGCGTTCAGGATCCTTACGGCGTTAGGAACGACGAAGTACACCTGCGCCGCGACGTCTCCGCCCGCGCGGAACTCGGCTGTCCACATTTCGCGGGCATCTTCGCGCTTGGCGCTTCGGTTGAAATGTTTCAGTCGATCGGGATACGAAACATCGAGACGCGTGCGCTCGAGTTGAACCGCCTGTTAACGAATCGCTTGCAGGAAGCGGGTTGGCGAGTGCTCTCACCGCTGAGCGACGAACAGTTTCGTTCTGCGGAGACGCTGGTCGCAAGTGAGAACCCGGCGCGCGTGGTCGCCGCATTGGCCGAGAAGAAGATCATGGTGACGGAAAAACCGGAAGGCATTCGCGTCTCCACTGACTTTTTCAACAACGAAGACGACATAGACCGACTGGTCGAGGCCCTTCACAGTTGTCGAGACCTCGACGTTTCGTAGATGAGCGTGTGGGTGGGAACGTCGATGCCGGATTCACGTCCACCGAAGTAACCGCCGACTCCACCTGTTCAAAAAACAGCAATTCTCATCGTTTCTTTTTAGGTTGCGGCTTTTTCTTCGCGCCTTTCGTGGCAGCGTCGGGTGCGAACGTTGCGCGCGAAAGACGAATGAACGTTTGCATAATTGGTGATTCGTAACCGCCGGTAAGTTGTGCGATGCCGAGTTCCCAGTTGATCTCTGCGCCTTCGATCCACCAGCGCACGAGTTTCCCGCTGTCGACGTCTTCAATCACCGATTGCAACGGCACGATCCCGACGCCCAGGTCAGCCTCGACCATCCGGCGAATCGCCTGTTGTCTGCTCAGTTCCATCGCGACGTGAAGCGTCACACCCGCCTGCGCGAAAAACTGATCGATCAAGCGACGCGTGTTGCCGCCGCGTTCGCCGAGGATCAGTCGTTCGCCGGCGAGTGTGTAAGCGCTGATCGTGCGTTGTTTGGCGAGCTTATGCCGCGGCGAAGCGATCGCGACGAGCTGGTCCTCGCTGAGTCGCTCGGTCTTGATCCCGCGCACGTCAACGGGCAGCGAGACAAAGGCGATGTCGATGTCGCCCGCGAGGATTTGGTCCACCAGCACTTCGCTCGTTCCCGAAGTGACACCGATTTCAGCTCCGGGATGCTGCGCGCGCAATTCCGCGAGAATCCCCGGCAACTGGTCCGTCAGGACCATCGCCGAGGCGCTGCCGATTCTGAGCCGCCCACGCTCGGCGCCCGCAAGCTCCGCGATCTCGTCCAACGCTGCGTCATGCTCGCGCAATATGTGCCGCGCACGTCGCAAAAGCTGCTCGCCCGCTTCCGTCAAAATCACGTGACGCGGTGCGCGCACGAATACTTTCGCGCCGATTTCATTCTCCAATTGCCGAATTTGCATGCTGATCGCAGCCTGCGTCACGTGCACTCTCAACGCTCCGGCGGTGAAGGTGCCTGACTCTGCGATAGCGACGAAGGCCCTTAATTGTCGAATTTCCATACCAGACTCCACATATCAAGATGCATTATCGGAATAATAAAATCTTTTAGTTTGGATTATACGTCCACGACCCCTAGAATAATCAACACGCTACATTGAGCCGCGATCTCCGGCCCCGGGTAGCCACCATTGTGAGCACTGAACGACGAACAGCAGATCTCTCTCCGGCCAAACGCTTGCACACGCAGAATTCGGTGGTGGGTGTCGACGGCGGTGGCTCCAAGACGGAAGCCGTGATCATGGACGCCAACTTCCGTGTGATCGGCGAAGGTCGGGCTGGACCATCGAATCCGTTGCGAGTGGGAATCGCCGGAGCGGCGACGGCTGTGCGCGAGGCGATCGATAGCGCGTGCGCGATGGCGAAACTGCGTCGCGGAGATTTGGTGGCGGCGCAGATCGGACTCGCCGGTGCGCGACGGCGTGAGTTGCGCGAGCGCATGCGCGAGACGCTGATGCGTCTCGATCTCGGCGAGATCGAAGTTGTCGCCGATGCCGATATCGCTTTGTACGGGGCGACGAACGGCGCGCCAGGACTGGTGGTTATTGCGGGAACCGGCTCGAACGTCTGCGGCATCAACGCTCGTGGCAAACGTTTCTGTGCCGGTGGTTGGGGGCCGATTGCGGGTGATGAAGGTAGTGGGGCGTGGTTGTCGCGCCGAGCGTTGCGCGCCGTGGCCCATGCCTTCGATGGCCGTGGTCCAAAGACGACACTGACCGGGCGGGCGTGCGGGTATTTTCACGTCAGCACTGCTGACGACTTGAACACCGCGATCTATGCGCCGACGATTACC
>DASTOZ010000368.1:0-3066 GCA_035762365.1 Pyrinomonadaceae bacterium
TTATTTTCCTCCGTGTAAGCCGTAGTGCCAGAAATGAAACGATCGATAACCGTTTTGCCGCGCGTCAGGCGGCAACTGCCGCCGAGAGCCGCCGCCGATTTCCCAACCGAGCAGCGCGGCCGCGCTGTACAAGCTCACCACGCCGACTGCGAAGATCGTGTAGAGGGTTTTGAGCATCCGTGTCTCCTATCTAATCAACGTCGAAATCGATACCGTCATCATCATCGTCGTCACTGCCGCTGGTGCTGAACATGCTTTCGGACCAGCGCCGGCGCTCGAAGCCGATGTGATAGATACCCATCAGAATTGGGCCGATTGAAATAACGATCAGCGCGATCAGGAAATTGATTCCGTGCGTAACGTTCTGTTGGATCGTGACTGAGACGACGGCCGGTTCTTGCCACTTTTCCCACTGTCCTTCCAAACGCAGCACGTATCTCCCGCCGGGCATCGACGACGTGTACGCTGAATCTGTGCGGTCGCCTTCGCTCCACGATTCACCGTCTTCGACCCCCGAGTAATAAGAGATGTCGATGGGGAACGACTGGACCACGCCAGTCTCGTCGTTGATCAGGTCACCTTCGAGATACACCCACGTGTTCTGCACCGGCGACTCGCCGGTGATTCGAATGTTGCGTCTGCCGGCCAACTCGAAAGGCTCGCTGAAGAAGACCTGCGTCCCGTCGGCGTTTGGCAATGCCGGGAGCGTGACCGTTTGCTGAAATACTTGTTTCTCCGAACCCGAAACGACAAACATCAAGAAGCCTGCCAGTAACAGCGCCACCAGAAACAGGATCCAGTACTTGTAAATCCACTTGTGTTTGTAAGGTTGGTTCGGCGCGATGCCTGACGGACGCGGCAGGCCCGTGACGTTGAATGCTTTTTCGATCTGCGGCACTTCGATGTACGTGCCGAGCGACCAGTTGATCTCTCCCGTAGCGCGCCGAGTCTTCTCCGGATCGTTCGGGTCAGTGACGTACACCGTCGATACTTCTTTCGAGAGCATGTACGGCGGCGCGATATAGTCGACGCCGCGCACCTCCTCGCCGGCTTCGACTTTCCAGTAAAACTCGCCGAGCACGACTTCAACCTTCGCCTGCGCATCCTGAAAAATCTTGTAATTCTGGCCACGAAAACTGGCTGACTTCGCGTATTCCAGCACGTCGCCCGGGGGCACTGCCTGCACGTAGTTCCAATGATCGTCGCTATGGACCAACCAGCGAAATCCGATCTGCGGGTTGTAGAGAAGATACTCGCCCCAGAAGTACGTCTGACCCTCGATGGTGACGCTGCGCGCCATCGCGCCGATCACCGTCATCTTGCCTTCGGGCACATCGCCGGTCGTGCCGATCGGAATGAGCGGCTGAAACCACGGCTTCTCGAGTGCTTTCAGAAACTGAAGCTGCCCCTGGTTGACGTCGAGTAACGAGTTGCAGTTCGGACAAGTGACGCGCTCGGTTTTGTCAGGCGCGCGGAGCTCGAGTGGTCCAGCGCAGTGCGGACAACTCACCTGCGCGGCGCCGACGCGACGCTCTTCACGTTCCGGCGCGCGCGTAGTCGTGATTCCAAGCTCAGCGAGCGTTACCTGCTGTCCGAGGAAAACCAGCGGCGGTGATTCGTTGTAGTCGAGCGTTCCAAACGCGCCGTTGGTGCCCGAAAGATCGGCGTAGTAGTAAGTCTCGCCCGGCGTCAGCAGATATGGGATCTCGCCTTTCGCGCCGCGCGCGGTTGCGCGTCCGGTTTCGGCGACGATCAGCGGCGTGGGCCACGGCAGGCCCGAAACCGTTTGCCCAAGCTGAAGCTGATCGAACTGCGGGACCGCGACGCCTTCCGGAATCGGATATTGAAACGTGAGATAGAAGCGGCCCTGGGCTTCGGCGAGCCAGCCGAGCCAGCCGTTTGAGAATGTCGCGTACCATTCGTCCCACTGCCCGCCCATCTCGTGACCGAGTTGCGCGCGGCCAGTGAGTTCAAAAGTCGTATCTTTCCATTTGCCGCGGACGCCGACGTCGAGCGGCGATCCGGTTTCGACCAGTTCGGCGACCTTGCCGAGGTCCTTAAGATCGCGATCCGTGCGCGCGACAGCCGAACGGCAGAACTCACAAATGACGACGATCGATTGTCCGCTCTTGAATTCGACGGGTCCGCCACACGCCGGGCAGTTCGCGACCAGCGCGCTCATCTAGCGGCCCCTCCGGCTTGCAGCGTTGTTCGTTCGAACGTGCGCACCGTAACGTGGTTTGCGGCCAGCATCTCTTTCAACATCTGTTCCCATGGCCACGTCGCGCGATCGCGACAGCAATAGAGATTGAAGGTCGCCGCGCGAAACTCCGGATACGTGTGACAGGCGAGATGCGACTCGGAGAGCAGCGCCAGCCCGGTCACGCCGCCGGGCGCGGCAAACTTGTGCCACGCGATCTCGCCGAGAACATGCAGATCGAGATCGCTGATGATGCGATCGAAAATGGTTTGTAAGCGGTTGATGTCCGCAAGCGCTGCCGGGTCACAGCCGCTGGCGTCGATGAGCCATTCAGTGCCGAGAGTCATCTTTAATCGTGATTGCGACCGCCGACAGTTTACAGAAGAGTTAGTTGCCGTCCAATAGGGAAGCGTGTGGCAGGATCGACGGCGGAATCGGTTCCAGGAAACGCGACAGCGTTGGCGAGCCGTCTGCTTCCGGTCCGTTGTAGACGTTCACTGCCGGATAAACGAAGTGCAACTCTTTCTTAGCGCGCGTCGTGGCGACGTACAAGAGTCGACGCTCTTCTTCCAGATCGTCGAACTCGTCCTGGAAACGATTCGCCGGAAACCAGCCATCAGTCATCCAGATCACGAACAGATTGTCCCACTCGAGACCCTTCGCCGAATGGACTGTCGAGAGCGTCACAAAGCCACTGCCGTTTCGCGAAGCACTGCCCTGCATTGCTTCGGTCGGATCGAGCGCGACGTCTTCGAGCAGCTTCGCGGCGCTCTTGTAGCGCTTCGCGATCGACTGCAAGTGGTCGAGATCGCGGCTGCGGCGTTGAACGTCGTCGTACTTGTTTTTCAGCAACGGACGATAGAAAC
>DASTOZ010000369.1:0-6188 GCA_035762365.1 Pyrinomonadaceae bacterium
ACCACCGAGATCATTCGCAGTGAAGAACTGCGCGCGAAACTCGAACGGTCCGCAGCGACGGGCAAACCGCTGCGTGTGAAGCTCGGGGCCGACCCCACTGCGCCTGACATTCATCTCGGCCACACCGTCGTGATCCGCAAACTGCGCGCGTTTCAGGAACTGGGTCACACCGCGATCTTTCTCATCGGCGATTTCACGGGAATGATCGGCGATCCCTCCGGCAAGAACACCACTCGCCCGCAACTCACGCGCGAAGAGATCAACGCAAACGCCGAAACTTACAAGCAGCAGATTTTCAAACTGCTCGATCCGGAGAAGACCGTCATCGACTTCAACTCGCGCTGGATGGACACGCTTGGTTCAGCCGGATTCTTGCGTCTCTCATCGCACGTCACCGTGCGGCAGATTCTCGAACGCGACGACTTTCAACAGCGCCTCGAAGCGAACCGCCCGCTCGCGTTGCACGAAGTGATGTACCCGCTCGTAATGGCGTACGATTCGGTGGCGTTGGAAGCAGACGTCGAACTCGGCGGGACGGACCAGAAGTTCAACCTGCTGATGGGCCGCAATCTACAACGCGAGTACGGCCAGGACTCGCAAGTCGCTGTGATCATGCCGTTGCTGGAAGGCACTGACGGCGTGCAGAAGATGTCGAAGAGTCTTGGCAACTACATCGGTATCAACGAACCGCCGCAGGAGATCTTTGGCAAGGTGATGTCGATCTCGGACGAGTTGATGTGGCGTTACTACGAGCTCTGCACTGACCTTTCGCCGGCCGAGATTGCGTCGTTGCGCACCAGCGATCGCAATCCGCGCGACATCAAAGTCGATCTCGCGAAGAAGCTCGTCGCCGACTTCCATTCAAGAGCTGATGCTGACGCTGCGGAGGAAGAATTTGTTCGGCGTTTTCGTAACAAGGAAACACCGGAAAACGTGGAACTCCGAACACTTCCGACTAATGAGCCTCACGGTTGGGACTTGTCACACTTACTACATGTCGTTGGATTGGCTTCGTCGAAAGCTGAAGCACGCAGATTTATTCAGCAAGGTGGGGTTTACGTTGATGGCGAGCGGCAAACGGTCGTGAATCACATAATGCAGTGGAAACCCGGAATGTCAGTCACGCTGCAAGTTGGCAAGCGCAAGTTTGTGCGAGTTCAGTTTGAATAACACGGATGTCAGCCACCGTTACAACGGAAGACACTTTGATCATCGAAACGCCTGAACGCGTTCCGCTGCACTTCGCGCTGGCGTCGATCGGAAACCGGTTTCTGGCGTGCGCCGTGGACCACGCGATTCAAGCGTCTGTGATTGCGATAATCGCGCTCGCCGCGATCCTCATCTCAAACATCTCCGCGGTGTGGGAGTTGTTTTCATCGGCGCCGAAGTGGATCTATGCGGTGATGATCATCCTGCTCTTCCTGACGTTATCCGGTTATTTCGCGTTCTTCGAGTGGATCTGGAGCGGACAAACTCCCGGCAAGCGCTGGCTGAAGTTGCGCGTGCTTCGCGAAGACGGGCGGCCGATCACGTTTTGGGAAGCGTCGGTGAGAAACCTGCTGCGCAGCATGGACATGATGCCCGCGCCGTTTTATTCGATAGGACTGATTTCCGTGTTTATCAACGCACGCGATCAGCGCGTTGGCGATATGGTTGCGGGCACGGTTGTGGTTCGTGAACGAGAGGCTGAAGCGCCGGATTTCGCGCAAGTGTTTGCATCGCCGGTCAGCGATCCCGCGCTGCGGCGCTCATTCAAACCGGTAGACTTCACGGCAAGTTTGAATAGTTTGACTGAGTCGGAGATTCAGGTCGTGGAAACGTTCCTGCGACGACGCTGGGATCTCGGCGACGTGCCGCGCCAGTGGATGGCGTGGCGGGTCGCGCTGCCGATCCTCTACAAGATTCGTCCGGCCTACGACGTCGAGAAGTTCACCTACGAAGGCTTCCTCGAAGAACTACTGCACCGCTACCTGCAACAACACCGCTTCAACGCGTGACCTGCGCCGGCGGCTAATTCCGCTTCACTTTTATTTCGATCGGAAACAGCTTCCCTGCCTGAACCGGATCAAGCGTCACGCCGAATAGCGATGCCGCGTACGACATCACGGGATCTCTACCAGCCGCAAGATCATCAGGTGAAGGTAAGCGAACTTCGTCCGGTGTTACGCCAACCTTTTCCAGGCTCTTTCCGTCAGACATGATCAGGTCGGACACGGTGATGCTGGCGCCGTAAAAAAATCCGACCTGCAGTCCAACCTGATCCGAGAAATGCAGTGATGTCATGACCGCTCCGGCACTTTGATCGCCGATGATTGTGCCTCTCTTTTCGAGTTGAACGACTCGCGCCAGGACTTCAGATGCCGACGCCGATCGACTATCCACCAGGACAATCAACTTGCCCTTGAATGCCTTATCACCGCGCGATTTAGCGATCTCCGATTTCGTTTCCTTACGCTTTATCTCGTCGCCGATCTTCACGTCGCGTTCGAACAGGTTCGCAATGATGCGTTTAATGGTTGTCACCCATCCGCCACTGTTACCTCGGAGATCGAGGATCAGGGCCTTGTGCTTGCGCGCCCGATCCATGGCGCCGTCAACCTGGACATCCTCAAGGTCAAAATCGTTCAGCTTCCAGATCAGCAGTTCATCACCAAATGATTGGAATCGATCTCGCCTCTGCTTCTCTTCCAACTCGCTCTTTACAGCCCGCCGCATCCACTCGTTGTAGTCGAGGTCCGTAAATCGCTTCCCCTCGGTCTGTTTCGCCAACAAGTCGAGTTGACGTTCTTCTCCCTTCGGGCTGCGAAGAACGACTCGGATGCCGGGCTGCGGACGTAGCGCGTAATACAGGTACTGGAACTTCCAGAGATTTGGCCGGCCGAGTACGAAGCCACCAGCCTCCAGCACTTCATCACCCGGCTTCACTCCCTTCTTCTCGGCGTCGCTACCCTCATCGACCGACGAAACAAAGCAACGGTCACCGATGACCTGCATGGTCCAGCCGTACTCGGTTCTTCCGGCGCGTTCAGGCGGTATAAAAAAGGTGTGCGAATCGTCCAATTGTCCGAGTACCTGCGCGATGATTCCGAAGACCTGTCCAACGGATTTCGCGTCCTTCATCTTTTCGTCAGCTGTCTTGAACGCCGCATCGATGTCCACGCCGTGAAACTTAGGGTCGTAATAGTTGTTCTTCAGATCCTCTTTGATTCGCTTCAACATGGTTCGACCCCGTTCACGATCCAAGTCGCTCGCCTTATCTTGCGCGCGTGTGGATGTGATCGTGCCGGCAATACTAAAGACGAGGCACACGATCGAGAAAAACTTGCGGCTCGAGCATTTCGGACGGTTGCTCATTGGTTTTTTCTCCGTGAAGAGGCTGGGCAAGGCGATCGACAGAATACCACACCCTAAATTGACTGCCGATTCATCGGTCTGCTAGCCTTCAAGGTTTTTCAGAACACGGATTTCGCAGCAGGGGAATAGATTCATGAGTAAGGAAGTTTTCATACTTGGCGGCAAGCGCACGGCGATGGGCGAGTACGTCGGCGCGCTAAAGGACGTATCGGCAATCGACCTTGGGGCGGTGGCAGCACGTGGCGCGCTGGAAGCAACCGGCGTCAAGCCCGATGAGATCGACCACACGGTCATCGGCAACGCATTGCAAACTTCAGGCGATGCTATCTACGGCGCGCGACACGTCGCGCTCAAAGCGGGCGTGCCGTTCGACCGTCCGGCGCTAACGGTCAACCGTCTCTGCGGCAGCGGCATTCAATCGATCGTCTCCGGCGCGCACATGATCCACCTCGGCGAGGCGGGCACGTGCCTGGTCGGCGGCATGGAATCGATGTCGCAGGCGCCGCACGTCATTCGTGGCGCACGTTCCGGTTTTGCGCTCGGACAGGGGAAACTCGAAGACAGTCTGATGGTCGCGTTGCTCGACACGTATTGCAACACACCGATGGCCGGCACCGCGGAAAACCTGGCGCGCAAGTTTGAAATCGCGCGCGAGGAGCAGGACAAGTACGCGTTGCGTTCGCAACAGGAAGCGAAACGCGCGCTCGACGCTGGTCTTCTCGCGGAAGAGATCGTTCCCGTTGAAGTGAAGACGCGCAAAGGAACAGTCCAGGTCGATCGCGACGATCATCCACGGCCCGAAACAACGCTTGAAGGTCTCGCAAAACTAAAACCCGCATTTGCCAAGGACGGATTTGTCACGGCCGGCAACGCGTCCGGCATCGTCGACGGCGCAGCAGCGCTCGTCATCGCCGGCGAGGAAGTTGTGAAGCAGCGCGATCTGAAACCGATGGGCCGAATCGTGAGTTGGGCCTACGCTGGCGTCGAACCGGAGATCATGGGTATTGGTCCCGTGCCCGCCACTCGCGCCGCGCTACAAAAAGCCGGACTGTCGCTCAACGACATCGATCTCGTCGAAGTAAACGAGGCTTTTGCTGCGCAGTACCTGGCTGTGGAAAAAGAGCTCGGATTGGACCGCAGCCGCACGAATGTCAACGGTGGTGCGATCGCCCTGGGGCATCCGTTGGGAGCGACCGGCACGCGTCTCGTGTTGACGTTATTGCACGAACTTCACCGGCGCGGTGGACGCTACGGACTGGCAACGGCGTGCATTGGAGGCGGGCAGGGTATCGCGATGATCGTGGAGCGCGTCTAAACGGGCTCCCGATCACGTTCCGATTTTCCAATAAGATCCAAATTATTGTGCAGTTTGCGAGTCGTGCTGCTACGGCGTTGGGCGGTTAAGTATTGGCATAAAATCGCTTCGCCCAATGCGCGGGGAATAACTTTGATCCGGCACAGGTATTGCGAATTTCAACTGCTCTAAAAACGGCCCCCGGCCTCGCTTTCGTTAGACACAAAATGAGTCATAAAGATTTAATAGACTCAGTCGATACTTAGACTTGCGGAAAGCGAGTTAAGCGTGATAGAAGTCGCGTCTTTAAAGCATTCGCCTTCGCTGATTCCTCTTGAATTTGATTTCAGTTCGCAAAAGTTTGGCTAACAACAACCCGGCGCTGCCCGCAGGGCTGAGGCGCGTGTACGTTAACTCATTGGCTAAGGAGTTCCCCAGTATGTTGAAAATAATCAAGCTTTCTTTTCTATGCTTGTTGCTGCTTGGTCTCAGCTCAATTGCGGCGGCGCAATCAACGACCACCGGCGCAATAGGCGGCGTAGTCAGTAATCCAAACAAGGAAGTCGTTCCGGGCGCTTCAGTCACCGTCAAGAACGTCGGAACGAACAAGGAAGATGCCGCCACCACGGACGACAGCGGCCGGTTCAAGGTAGCGAACCTGCAACCAGGCGTTTACCAGGTCAAGGTCAGTTCATCCGGCTTCAGCGAAGTGACTCAGGAGAACGTGGTCGTCGAAATCGGCCGCGAGACGAACCTCGAGATCGCGTTGTCGGTCGGACCAGTAACGGGAACGGTTGACGTCACGGCAGAAGCGCCGGCCATCAACACCACCCAGCAGGACTTCTCCAGCAACATCAATCAAACGTCGATCAACGAACTGCCGATCAACGGCCGTCGCTGGTCCAACTTCGCGTTGCTCACACCGGGCGCGGTTCCCGATGGAACGTTTGGTTTGATCAGCTTCCGCGGCATCTCGGGACTGCTCAACAACAACACGATCGACGGCGGCGACAACAACCAGGCGTTCTTCGCCGAAGAGCGTGGCCGCACTCGCATCAGCTACTCGATCAGCCAGGCTGCGATTCGCGAGTTTCAGGTAAACACCTCGAGCTACTCGGCCGAATACGGTCGCTCCGCGGGCGGCGTGGTCAACGCCATCACCAAGAGCGGCACGAACGAGTTCCACGGCGGCGCGTTCTACTACCAGCGCAACAACAAGTGGGGCGCTCGTAATCCTTTGGCCGTTCGTCAGGAGCTGATTAACGGCGTGTTTACTCCAGTCGGTTACAAACCAAAAGACGTGCGTCACCAGTTTGGCGGCACGCTCGGTGGACCAATCGTCAGAGATAAAGCGTTCTTCTTCTTCAGCTACGATCAGCAAAACCGAAACTTCCCGGGTCTCGCAGTATTCGGCCAGAACGGTTTCCTGAACCTCAGCACGTCGAACCGCAACGCCTTAATCGCTCGCGGCCTGACGAGCACGCAAATCGACAACACGCTCAGTTTTCTTGCCAGTCTGTCAGGACCAGTTGAGCGAACC
>DASTOZ010000370.1:0-2249 GCA_035762365.1 Pyrinomonadaceae bacterium
GACCTCCGTCAGGCCCGCTTCGTTCAGGAGCTTCGTGTTCTTTCCGATGCGCGCATTCTTGTCGATGATCGCGCGGCGCACCAGGCTTCCCTCCCCTATCCCGACGCGCGGCAGACCCTTGCGCATATCGCCGCCCATCTCTTCAAACGTCTGATAGAAGTCGGCGCCCATCATGAACGACGCGTCGAGTTGCACACCTTTCGAGATCCGGCTGCGCAAACCGATAACGGAGTTTGTGATCTTCGCGCCGTTGATAATGCAGCCGTCGCTGATGATCGAATCGTTGATTTCGGTCTCTTCAATCTTCGACGGCGGCAGGTAGCGCGCGCGTGTGTAGACCGGCGCTTCTGCATCGAAGAGATTGAACTTCGGGATCTTCGTCGTGAGATCGAGGTTCGCGCGATAGAACGCGCCGATCGTTCCGATGTCTTCCCAGTAGCCGTCGAACATGTGCGCCTGCACGTTGCGGGCGGAGTGAATCGCCGCCGGAATGATGTGCTTGCCGAAATCCATCCACGCCGGATCTTCCGCGAGCAGTTGTTCGAGGTGATCGTATTTGAAAACGTATATGCCCATCGACGCGAGATACGGACGTCGCGCTGCTTCGTTCGCGTCGAGACCGAGACGCGTCGTGTCCACTTGCATCGCGGTCAGCTCGTCACCTTTCGGTTTCTCTTTGAACTCGACGATGCGTCCGTTCTCGTCAGTCTTCAATAGACCAAACTCACTCGCCGAACGTGCTTCGCACGGGATCACCGAAACAGTCACGTCCGCGCCGGTTTCCTGGTGGCGATCGAGAAACTGACGATAGTCCATGCGATACAGATGATCGCCGGACAGGATCAGCAACGTGTCGATGCCCCAGTCTCTGATGTGCGGCAACACTTGTCGCACGGCGTCGGCCGTTCCCTGAAACCACTGCGGGCTCTCGGGCGTTTGCTCCGCCGCGATGATCTCGACGAAGCCGTTCGAGAACTGCGAGAAGCGATACGTCTGTGCGATATGACGGTTCAGCGAAGCGGAGTTGTACTGCGTCAACACAAATGTGCGCAGGATGTCGGAGTTGATGCAATTCGAGAGCGCGATGTCGACGAGACGATACTTGCCGCCAAGTGGGACGGCCGGCTTCGAGCGTTGTTGAGTGAGCGGGAAAAGTCGATTGCCGGCGCCGCCGCCGAGAATTACCGCCAACAGTTTCTTATTCGCCGGCATGATTCGGACTTTGGTCTTTGTGCTTTGGTCTTTGCCTTTGCTAAAAGCACTAATTACAAAGAACAAAGCACTGGTTCAGTACGCTAAGGATCTTGTTTCGACGGTTGTCTTGCCCGCTGCTTCCTGCGCGATCTTCACGCCGACACTGGCGCCGATGCGCGTCGCGCCTGCTTCGATCATCTTGCGTGCATCGTCGAGACCTTTGACGCCGCCGGAAGCTTTGACGCCGAGTTCGGCGCCGACCGTGCGTCGCATCAGTGCAACGTCGGCGACTGTTGCGCCGCCTTTCGAGAAACCGGTTGAAGTTTTGACGAAGTCGGCGCCCGCTTTCTTTGCCGCCTGACACGCGCGCACCTTTTCGTCGTCGGTCAACAATGCCGTTTCGATGATCACTTTGCAGATTGCGTCGTACTCGTGGGCCACCTGGGCCACGGAACGGATGTCGTGTTCGACGAGACAGTCGTCGCCGCTCTTCAACGCGCCGACGTTGATTACCATGTCGACTTCACGCGCGCCGTCGAAGATCGCGCGGCGAGCTTCGTAGGCTTTCACGTCTGGCAGTGTTGCGCCAAGTGGAAAACCGATGACGGTGCACACAGGGACGCCGCTGCCGCGCAGGTTGCAGGCGGCGACGCGGACCCACGTCGGGTTGACGCACACTGAGGCAAAGCGATAGGTCGCCGCTTCCTGGCAGAGTTTTTTTATGTCTTCATCGGTGGCTTCCGGTTTGAGTAGCGTGTGATCGATCAGGCTGGCCCACTCGCGAGCCGTCCCCGTTTGGCCCAACACGAGACCGATGCGTGCCGCGCCCGCGTCGACGATGCGATGCATGCGCTCGGGGCAGCGGTGAAAACATTCGGACGTGCAGCCGCACATCGCCGCCTGCTCCGTGCCGTCGCCATTGAGCCGCGCCACGATCGCGTCGGTGATCTGTTCGATTAGTAGTTCGTAATCGCCGTTATTGGAGTAGGCCATCTGGTAGGTCAGTTTCCTTGTCGCGAGCAATTATGATCTTTAGCCCGGCGAATGGCAACGGC
>DASTOZ010000371.1:0-8232 GCA_035762365.1 Pyrinomonadaceae bacterium
GAGGACTTTTCAACCATCGCGAGATCGGTCACGACCACGACCGTGTAAGCTCGCAGATCGTTGTTCACTGCTTCCACGAGATAAACGCCCGCTTCACGCTTGCCCAGTGGGATCATGCGGCGGTCGTATTCGTGTTCGAGCGACCC
Source organism: Pyrinomonadaceae bacterium (assembly GCA_035762365.1). Classification (GTDB taxonomy): domain Bacteria; phylum Acidobacteriota; class Blastocatellia; order Pyrinomonadales; family Pyrinomonadaceae; genus PSRF01. The sequence goes on from DASTOZ010000371.1 coordinate 147, forward strand.
GAGCGGTTCGCGCCAACTCGTAACTAGCTGGTCTGGATTCAGCAGCGGAACACGCGCGTAGTCGGCGACGTTCAGCGGCGTGCGACGCGACGCGTCGTCGGCGCGAAACTTCTGGTTGAATGAACGGCGCGTTTGCGAATTCAACTGTGCGCGCAGGTAATCGCGAAACCCGGCGTAGGCCCACGACTTGATCGCGCGGAGTCGCTCGAGAAGCGACGGCTTGCGTTGCAGTTTCGTCGTGACCTCCAACTGCTCGTCTTCACCCATCTGGTGCGGGTTGCTCAGTTGCGAAAAGAAACGTTGCGGATCGTTGACGCGATACACGCGGAAGTCGAGCTTGTCGATGCCGCGATAGTTGACCCACATGCGCGGGTTCTCAGTCGTGCCGAACGTGCGATTCGTTGCGAGCGAGAAGAAGGGCTTGTCCACGACGACGGTCTCGACCTTTTCGGGAACGAAAGGTTTTGTTTCCGGCGACGCCGCGCTGCTGACGACGCGCGAATGGGCCAGCGCGAAAGCCGCGGCTACGACGATCAGGTAGATCAGAAACGCGCGTGGTTGAAGGGACTTCAGGTTGAATCGGGACACGTTCATTACTCCGTGACTTGCTGGTTGAAGATCTTTAGTCGGAAGAAACCGAGAAAGTTAGGATTGCCGGGCAGCGGACGCCAGCGCTTGTTCGGATGCTGGTCCAGGACCGACAGCCGGACCTTTTTGACTTCACCGGCATCCTGGGGCGACGCACCCGTGTGATAGACCACCCAGTCGTGTGCGTTCTCGCTTGCGAGACGCGGCTCGCCGAGAAAGATCATCACGTGATAGGGAAACTTCTGCACCCACGGTTGATGAAAGAAAAGCAGATCGCCGGGTTGGGCCTGTTGGCGGTCGCGGCCGACAAAAGTTGCATTGAACATCTTGAGAGTCTGCGCGTCGGCAAACTCGGAAAACTTGCCTTCGGCGACGTCGCGCGGCGAGTAGTTTCCGGGCATCGCGCGAAAGAGCTTTTCGCGCAGCGGCTCAGACGCGAGATCGATCGAAACGTCGGGAGCTACGGGGTCGTAGTTTTCGCCCATGCGCTGATACCACGCACGGTCGTGCTTGCGAAGCGATTCGCGCCAGGCGAATCGAACCAGGCCGGCGCAGTCGCGTTGTTCGGAGTTCCACTCGTCGCTCAACTTGTAAAACTGCATTTCGGCGATCCATGTGAACCAGCGGCGGAAGTTATCGCGGTCGTTGAAGCTGCGCAGTTCGGCGACGTCCGGAATGCCGTCGTGGTCCAAATCCGCGTCCGGCGGCACTTCAGATCTTGTTAAGCGGTTGTTCTCAGGTTTGCCTTCAGGTTTGAGTCGCGTTGCTGGAGTTGACGACAGAAACGCAAGGTGAGTCAGCGAAAAGACAACCGGCACAACGAGTAGCAGAGAGGCGAGCAGCAGGACCAGCCGGCGGTGCGACATCTTTCGGGGGGCCAACATGCGCGCCATTATAGGTGTGCGCGTAAGTTAAGGATAGGTTATTGGTAACACCGTCGGCCCCGGTTAGCCTTCGCCTTAGACTGGTTCGTCACTGGTGCGGCAATGTGGAAATCCACATTGAGACTCCGGATAAAACGGCGCGCCAGAGTTCGAAAACTTTGCAAAAGAAACAAAAAGATGGAGCCTTTGTGACAGCCTACTTGGACCATTTAGCACGCAAAAAAAGAAGGTTGCAAATTCCAGCGCTCGCGGGTAGATTGGCTTGGTTGCGTACAGGGTAGTGGTGCTCTCCCGACGAGGGGTGTAGCCCTGCCTTTAAATAAATGCGGCAGGGATGTCACCCTGCCCTCACTACTGCGGGGGAGGAAGAAAACAGGTGCCGACCGGAACTTGCCCGGAATGCGATGCTGATGTTCATGTTGATTTGGACACGGACAAGGGCGAAATAGTGTCTTGCGAAGAGTGTGGAACTGAACTGGAAGTAGTTGGACTCGATCCCGTTGAGCTGGACATCGTTGAAGAGGAAAGCTACGACGAAGACGAGGACGAAGACGAGTATTGAGATTGCCAATTGGCGATTGCCGACTGCCAATTTCTGACGGCTGCTATAGTGCTACTGTTCTTGGAAGTCTCGTTCTTTGACTTCGCTCAATCGGCAATTGGGAATCGCCAATCGCCAATGTGTTCATTTTGTTGCGGCGCGATACTCTGAACGGCTTTGACGAAGCGTCAAACCATGCGGTCCCTCCACCCGGATCGTGTGGACCTGTCCATCTCGTCTTTTCTCCTCCGGCGGATAAAACGCCAGTACATATGCCGAGCTGACCTCTTCCGCTAAAGCTCGAAACAACGGCGCGTAATCCCGTTCGTTGGCGTAAACATTTCTCCCACCCGTCAGCTCTGCCAGTCCGCTGACGTCCAGCGGCGTGGGCAACGGCGTTTGTGTTGACGAGGCCATCACACGCGAATACGACGGGAGCGTTACGACGAACACACTCACGTCGGCGGCGTTCGCTCGTTCAATCACCGTTTCCGGCTTGACCGTATCACCAACCGGAAAACCATCAGTCACGACCATCACCGCACGCTTCATCAAGCGACGTTCACGCGTGCGTGGCGCGCTGCGGACCAGCAGCCGGATCGCGTCGTCGACTGCGTCATAGGTATGTGTCGAGAGTCCGCTGGGCGCGTCTTTCAGGATATTCTTGAGTGATTCGTCGAGTTTGCGCGGATCGGTCGTAAACTTCTGCAACGTCTTCACGCGCATGCCGAACGTCATCACTGCGTAGGACACCGGATAGTCCACCAGGTAGTTCGAGAACGACTGCAACGCCCCGCGCAGGCGGATGATTTCCTCTGCGGTCATGCTTCCTGAGACGTCCAGGGCGAAGACGATCGCGAGGGGCCGTAAGTCGCCTTGCCTTTTCTCGAGCTGAAAGAAGGAGATCGGTTGTTCGATACCGTCGGAGAAGACCTTGAAGTCTTCCTGACGAAGGTTCTTTACCGGGCGTCCGGTCGAGTCCGTCGCCATGACGTCAACGGAAACGAGGTCGGTGTCGGTGCGCACGACGTCGTTCGGATCGAGGTCCTGCGGGAACACCTTGCGCGGGCGTTGTTGTTCTTCAGGTTGTTGCTTAGGGGGCGCAGCATTTTGCGGTACGCCGGGCGTGGCGAGAGTTATCAATAGAAGGATGAGCAGCGATAACTGCGCTACAAAAGCCGCTGTTTTCTTCATCAAACCTCTCTTCTTGCCGGCGCGCCAAGGATTATACGGAGGCGACCCGAGGAAGCAAACGGTGATATCATTCGGCGCATCAATCTTGGGAAATCCGTCGTCTATACGTGGAGGACTGACCGTGAGATTCAACAAAACTGCCCTTGCCCTGCTGCTAGCGCTCATCGTTACGGGTGTCGCGCTTGGCCAGGACAAGGACAAGTCGCTCGGCAGTATCAAGGGCAAGGTTCGGGTCGAGACCGGAAGCGCTTCGGGTGTGACCGTCGTCGTCAGACGCGGCGAGACGGAAGTCACGCGCGTGGAGACTCAGAAGGGCGGTGACTTTACAGTCTCACGGTTGACGCCGGGCATCTATGGTTTGACGTTTCGTAAACCCGGTTTGAGTATCGGAACGATCGAGGACGTCGAAGTCAAAGCAGGGAAGACGCGTTCACTCGGCGACCGGCTCATACTCACGATCGACGAAGGATCGATCGCGTTCCTCAGCGGATCGGTTTTCGGCGCCGACGGCCGCAGTGTTCCCGGTGCGAAAGTCGAGCTCGCGCGAATACTCGAAGACGGAACTACCAGGAAGATTGACGGACGGCTCACGACCGAGACTGGTTCGTTCAAGTTTCGGCTTTCTCCGGACGCCGCGAAGTATCGCGTCAGCGTAAAGCCTGAAGGAGCCGACCCTGTGACCAAAGACGTCGAGATCGACGGCGCTGCCGTTTATCGCGTCGCACTCAACTTACCTCCAAGACCTTAACGCCCTGTGACGACAGAAGAGAAACGAGAAGAGTTTCTAACCGCTCGACAACTTGCGAAGCACCTGCAAGTCAGCGAATCGACTGTGCGACGGCTCGCGGCAAAGCGCCGGATACCTTCCGTCCGGCTAACGCCGCGGATCATTCGTTTTCATCTCGACGCTGTGCGTGAAGCGTTGGAAGTCCCTCGCTATCGCATTCGACACGGCGAGTACAGCGAGCGTGTCGACGACGCGCAAATGTCCTTCGAAGATCTGCTGCTGCTGAGTTAGGCCTTCCGTGGTGTCGCGCGCGGCATGTTGAATTTCACCCACTTGTCGCCTTGCTTGACGTAGATCTGCGGCTCGCGAATCTGGAATCCCCTGGCGAATGCGGGATTTGCGGCGAGGAACTTCTTCACTGTTGATTGATCGCCGGTCGCGACACGCCACTTGCCCTCTTCGCGAATCAGATACTGCTGCGCGACGATCTTGCCTTCGGCCGCGATCGGACTGACGACGCGTCCGTAGAGCACCGTATCGACGACTGCGAAGTTGCCGGATTCTTTGATCGCGCCGATGTCCATGCGATCGAGCTGGTAGAACCCCTGAGTGCGTTGCAGGGCGCCGACGAATCGTTCGCGCGACATGCGAGTGCGCGCGGAGCTTGGCAACACATCGTAAAGTGCACTGAAGTTGCCCGACTTCAGTCGTTCGAAAACACTCTGCACCGTGCTACGGACCTCGGCTTGTGAGGACATGCCCACCTCCGGCGTTAGAACAATAAACGCGACAATCGTGAGAAAGCTAAGAGTCTTCTTCATCATCATCTTTCAGTTTTTGCTTCAACTGCACTCGGTAACTCAGGATCCACGCGACGCCGCCGGCCGCTGCCGCGATAAACGCGTTGTCGTAATTGCCGGTGTACGCGAAATACAAAGCTAATACGCCACAAACTGCCGCCGCGATCAACCAAAACGTCTTCACTTAATCGTCACCGGCAACGTCAAATCCATTGTGCCGGGAGGATAGCAGACCTGATCGTCACATGCCTGGACGCGCAATTTGGCTGAAAGGTTGTGTTCGCCGGGTTGAGCGGTCTTGGCGGCGGTGAGGCGGACCTTGAGATCCGTCTCGCCTTCGTAAACCGACAACGGCTGTTCGGGCGCAAATGAGAACTTCTTTTTTAATCCGTCCGGATAGGTAATGAAGTCGACCGAGATTCCGGCCGCAGGTTTGAGATCGAGTTGGGTTGGAATCAGATACGCGAGACTCGGAGGGTTCGCGTTTACGTGATAACCGTCGGTGATCTTGAGTCGTACGACGGCTTCGGCAGATTCGCCTTTGATAATGCTGGTCGCAACCGGTGTCGCTTTGACGACGCCGACCGATGTAACTCCGGTTTTCTGATCCGTGTTTGCAGGTGGTTGCGGTTTAGTGCATGCCGCAACCACCAAACAGACTGCGATCGAGCTAATCGCCGACAGGAGTCGACAGCGCTTCGGCCAAGCGTATTCGTTTTGCACGCCGTACAAAATAGCGGAACAGCACGCCCAGCGGCAAAAGCAGGAAGATGGTGACAGGAATCATCACGATCACAAACCGGACCAGGAGCAGTATCAGCGCCGAACCAAAATCGACGCCGTCGGAAACCGACTCGCGCAAACTGCGTCCGAAGCTGCCGGTATTCACGACGATCTGTCGCGGCGTTTCGAGGTTGACGGTGATTGTCGAAAGGCTGGATCGGTTTTCGAGAAAGCGTTTGCGGCCTTCGAGTTTTTCGATGTCGGTGCGTACCTCGGCGATCTGACGTTGCACTTGAAGCGCGTCCTCGACTTTTCTCGCCTGCTTCATGATGTCGAGGAACTGGAGCTCGAGCGCCTTTTGCGTGCGGATGCGTGCTTCGAGATCGATGAACTCTTCGGTGACGTCGTTTCCGGTGACGTTTTCTTCCTTCAGAGTGTTGGCGAGACCGCGGATCGAATCGAGCGCCGAGCCGAAGCGTTCAGACGGGACGCGCACGACGAGCTTGATATCGAGTGTCCGTTTTGCCGGATCGGCGCTCTCGCGTTGCTTCGCTTCGGACGTTACGACGAAGCCACCGTGCGATTCGGCGATGGAGGTGACTTTGTGTTGCATGTCGGAGGTCGAGTTGACCTCCATCGTTAGGTTGGCGTTGCGAATGATCTTGCGGTCGGCGGCTTCGGCTGCCGAGGCAGCCGTGTCGACCTGGTTCATCGAGACTTGATCGTAATGCGGAGTATTGGACAGGCTGTCCATTGCGTACGTAGCATCGGACGTTTTGGTCGTGGCGACAGCCTGTTCTGCGGCGGGCTGGTTGGCAGTCGATTTGTTGTCAGCAGTGTAGCCGGCTGAGGTCGGCGCGCTACTCGCTCCACGTTCCTCACTGCTACACCCTGCGAACGCCAGCAATAGAATAAGCAATAACCCGAGGGGAGATTTCATGATGGCCCTCCATAAGTGTGATTCGAACACTCATGGAACGCTCGTGCGTCTCAGACTTGCATGCGCGTCTCAGGCCTGGCGCGTTTTCTTATTCGTGATCGCCGTCGCCGTCAGGCTTTTTAATACCGAACTTCTCCAGACGATACTGGAGCGTTCGGAACGTTAGGCCGAGGAGTTTGGCGGCTTTGGTGATGTTGTAGTCCGTTTGCTCCATGGCTTGCGTGATGAGGTTGCGCTCGACGTCCTCGAAGTTGATCCCTTCCGCCGGTAGCTTGAACGCGCCTTCCGCCGCTGGGCCGGCGTCTTGCCGCACCTCCGTCGGCAAATCTTCCAACGTGATCTGGTCGCCTTCGGCCAGCAGGATGGCCCGTTCGATCGCCGACTCCAACTGCCGCACGTTTCCCGGCCAACTGTAATCGAGCATCACTTTCCGAGTTTCACCAGTCAGACCAGTGATCAGGCGCGACGTGTTGCGCGTGTGTTTCTTGAGGAAGTAGTCGATGAGCACCGGAATGTCATCGCGACGCTCCCGGAGCGGCGGCACGTCGATCGACAGCACATTGATGCGATAGTAAAGGTCATCACGAAAACGACCGTCGCTGACCATCGCGCGCAGATCGCGATTCGTCGCCGCGATTACGCGAACGTCGACGTTGATCTCGTGCGTACCGCCGACGCGACGAATCTTTCGTTCCTGAAGCGCGCGCAGTAGTTTCGCCTGGATACCGACGTCGAGCTCGGCGATTTCGTCGAGGAACAACGTGCCGCGGTCTGCGATCTCAAACAACCCTTTCTTCTCAGCGTGCGCGCCCGTAAACGATCCCTTCTCGTGTCCAAACAGTTCCGACTCCAAAAGGTTCTCGTTAATGGCGGCGCAGTTGACGGCCTGAAACATCTCCGTCGAACGCGGCGACTGATTATGAACGGCGCGCGCGATCAGCTCCTTACCGGTACCCGATTCGCCGCGGATCAAAACCGTCGAGTTCGACCGCGCTACTTTCAGGATCATCTTCTTGACCGTTTCCATCTTCGGCGATGCGGAAATAATCTCGATGTCGATCGCGTCGAGACGATCGAGGGCGCGGTTGATCGTTGCGAGTAGTGCGTCTTTGTCGTACGGCTTCTCGAGATAGTCGAACGCACCGCGTCGCAACGCTTCCTTTGCCGACTCGATCGATCCGTGCGCGGTGAGCAGGATGACGATGATTGAAGAATCGAACGCGAGCAGGTGTTGCAGCAGCTCGATGCCGTCCATGCCCGTCATCTTCAGATCGGTCAACGCCAGATCGAAACGCCGATCCTTGGCAAACTTCAGTGCCGCTTCGCCTGAGGCAGCAGTGGTTACGTCGTAACCCTCATCGGCGAGAATCATCTCGAGGATCTCTCGCTGCGATTTCTCGTCGTCGACAACCAGTATGTTCTTACGTGACATATTCAGTTCTCTTTAGTAGCCGGTAAGATTATCGTGAACGTTGTTCCGCCGCCTTCTTTCGACGCGACGCTGATCGTGCCGCCGTGATCGTCGACGGCTTTCTTCACAATTGCCAGGCCGAGTCCCGTGCCCGTGTCCTTGGTAGAAAAATAGGGCTCGAAGACTTTGGCGATATCTTCAGCGGAGATGCCGCGACCGCTGTCGGAGATCTCGACCTTAACGGCGTTCGCGTCCGCGTTCGACAGTTTGATCGAAAC
>DASTOZ010000372.1:0-2896 GCA_035762365.1 Pyrinomonadaceae bacterium
CTCGCTCAGGCGGAAACTGAGCAACGAGCGCCGCAACCGTCTCCAACCCCCTCGTAAACGCAACCGGACGCGTCAATCCTTCCGCAAAAACGACCTGCAACATCGCCAGCACCAACAGCACATCCGTTCCCGGACGGATAAACAGATGCTGATCCGCGAGCCGCGCAGTTTCGTTGAAGCGCGGATCGATCAAAACCACTTTCCCGCCGCGTTGCCGTATCTCCTGCAATCTGCGACTCATCCCGGGCGCAGTCATCATGCTGCCATTCGAAACCGCGGGATTCGCACCGAGCATCAGGAAAAACTTCGTGCGATCGACATCCGGGACCGGCAGCAACAACTGATGCCCAAACATCAGGTACGACGCGAGATGATGGGCCAGTTGGTCCACCGAAGTGGCCGAAAACCGGTTGCGCGTCTTCAAACTGCGAATGAACCCCGGCGCAAACAAAATCACGCCGTAATTGTGAACACTGGGGTTACCGAGATAGGTCGCCAGCGAATCCGGCCCGTGCTGCGCGCGCAGACGCCGCAAGTTACCCGCGACTTCTGCAAACGCTTCGTCCCACGAGATCCGTTCCCAACCGTTCGCCGTGCGACGAACGGGATGACGCAACCGGTCCTTGTCGAAATGAATGTCCTGCAACGCAACTGCTTTCGGACAAACGTAGCCGCGGCTGAACGGGTCGTCTTTGTCGCCACGGATCTCCAACTGCTGTTCATCTCGAACAGTAATCTCGATGCCGCAGATCGCTTCGCACAGATGGCAGTTACGAAAATGAGGAGTGGTATTCATGAAACTAAAACCCGCCCGGCTGATCGAAGTATCCCGTCGTCGACAAAATAAATCAACAATTAGACCGTCATATTTTTGTAAGCGCACGCGTGCAGTCGTGGTAGTATCTCCGACCAGTTTTCAGGTTACTCCTAACAAGGTCAGTCAAGGATTCCAGAATCCTCGCGCGATAGCAGACAATCGGGGGCAGACAATTTGGAGCACCGTCATGGCGCCGTCAAACCGAGGTCTCGTCACGATTCTGAGAGACACTACAACTCCCAGTGTCGACTACGATAGACATCTGCGAACGCTCGGCTTCTCATCACAAGTCGAGCAGGACATCCCCGCTTTTTACAAGACTTTAACGACCCGCGTGGTCCAGGTCGCGATCGTCGAAGTCTCGAGCGATTCGCGCGGCCGCGTCGAAGCGATCAAGTCGCTGCGTGACAGAGGCGTCAACGTCCCCTGCATCGTGATCGCCAGCGACGGCAACGAGCAGCTCGCCGTTTCCGCCTTACGCGCGGGCGCAAACGATTATCTGAAGACACCAATGCACCTTGGCGATCTCAACGCCTCGTTGAACCGGCTGGTCTCCACAACTCCTGAAGACTTCGCTGAACCAATGGTCGGCTCGCACAATTCCACAAGGGCCATGCGGCGCTATCTCGATCGAGCGGCCGCTGCCACCAGCACGGTCCTGATCACTGGCGAGACCGGCACGGGCAAAGAGCTGGCCGCGAGTTACATTCACGAACACAGCCACAGACGCAGAAGCGCGTTCGTCTCAGTCAATTGTGCCGCGATGCCTGAGACGCTGCTCGAAAGCGAACTCTTCGGTTACGAACGAGGCGCGTTCACCGGCGCCGACGGCGCGCGCGACGGTAAGTGGAAACAAGCTGACGGCGGCACGTTGTTTCTCGACGAAATCGGCGAGATGAGCGCGAGTGCGCAGGCGAAGATCCTGCGCGTGCTCGACAATCGCGAAGTTTGTCGTTTGGGTGGCTCGAAGACCCAGCGAGTGGACGTGCGCGTCGTCGCCGCGACAAACCAGGAGATCGAAAAACTGGTTGAAGAGCGAAAATTCCGCGCCGATCTGTATTTCCGGCTAAACGTCGCCCGGCTTCACTTGCCGCCGCTGCGCGAGCGCCGCTCTGACATTCCGCTGCTCGTCAAACATTACGTGCAGCAAATGAACGTGACGTTTCGACAAAAGATCACAGGCTTTGACTCTGAAGCAATGGACAAACTCGAGAAATACGATTGGCCCGGAAACATTCGCGAGCTCAAGAATCTCGTGGAAGCCGCATTCATCGAACTGCCTGACAACTGTCTGGATCTTGCAGAGCTGCCCCCGGCGATCCGCGCGCGACTCGCGTCGATGCGCGACATGCCTGCGGAAGAACGAGAACAGTTGCTCGGCGCGCTGCTGCAAACAGACTGGAACGTCAGTCAGGCCGCGGCCCAACTCCAACTCTCACGCATGACGCTTTATCGCAAGATGGCAAAATATCAGATCGTGCGCAGTCCGAGGCGTAACACCCTGTTACAGTCGAGACAGTCCGTGTGACACTGAAAGCACGGGTTCTGTCACAGCAACTGTAACGCGCGTCAACTCACTCACTCCAAACCCGAACGTTTCTTCACTGGCAAGGTTCTTGCTGTTGGGCCACTGAACGCAGGCGAGAAGGGCAGTGGACCAGCACAAGACCACTCAGGACCGGTTGGCCGGCAACTACAGCAACCACCTTCAGGTGGGTTTCAACGCGTTTGAGTTCCTACTGGAGTTTGGGCAATTTCGTGAAAAAGATTCCGACGTTGTGAATGTTGTTGCGATCGTCTCATCACCGGCCTTCGCAAAGGCATTCGCGCGAACGCTGAACGATAGCATCGCGAACTACGAACAACGATTCGGCCAGATTCCCGATTTAGATCGATAAGCGAGTCTTCACAGGAGGATGACATGCCAGCATTAGTCGTTCCCGGCGTCCGGGTTGAGGCGCGATTCGACGTTCTGCCGCCGCCGCCGGCTACTTCCGGAATTCTGGGCGCAGTCGGAATTGTGGACCGCCGGCCTCGCGCTGGTGGTTTGGTCGGCGTGACGAAAACCGCGGAGATCCG
>DASTOZ010000373.1:0-4009 GCA_035762365.1 Pyrinomonadaceae bacterium
ATGAGTTGCGCGCCGGTTGCTTCGTCGAGCGCGTCGAGCAGTGCGTCTTCGGTCTGTTCGGTCGCGGCAGTCAACTCGTCGAACGTGAAAACCTTGCCGAGAATCGCGCCGAGACGGAGCAGCTCGTTGCATTCCTGACTGACGCGATCGAGACGATGTCCGATCGCTTCCTTAACGCTCTGCGGGATCAGCAGCTCGTCCATGTCGCAGCGCTTCCAGCGTCCGCTTTCACGGCGCACCGAACCCCGCTCGATCAGCGCCTTCAAGACTTCCTCGACAAAAAACGGATTGCCCTCGGTTTCGCGATGCACCGCGACCGCGAATTCGCCACTGACGTTCTCGCCGAGCAGCGCGCTGAGCTGATCGCCCGTCTCGTTTGTGGTGAAGCGTCGCAGGACGATACGCGTGATCAGACGTTCGCGGTTCCAATCCACCAGCGACTTCGCGAGCGGATGCGCGCGATCGAGTTCCGTTTCGCGATAAGCGCCGACGATCAGCACGCGCTGGTCACGAAGCTGGCGCAGCAGGTGGCCCAGGAGCCATAGGGTGCCGCGATCGGCCCAGTGCAGGTCGTCGGCGTAGAACAGCAACGATTGCCGCCGCGCGATGTTGGAAAATACCTGGGCCACTGCGTCGAAGAACAGGAGACGTTCTTCGTGCGGCGCGAGCGGCGGATGATCCGGGAACGGACCAAGACGCGTTTCGATCTCCGGCGCGAGCTTGGCGATTTGCGTAGACGTGTCGCCGAGTATCTCGCGCAGCTTGTCGTCGTTCTGCTCTTCGCGCACCCAGCGACGAAACGCTTCGACGAACGGCAGGTAGGGCGTCGTCGCTTCGTATTCGTAGCAACCGCCGGTTAGCACGAGCGCACCATCGACTGCCGCTTGGATCGTGATTTCACGCGCCAGGCGCGTCTTGCCTGCGCCCGGTTCGCCGCTCAGCAGTACGGCGTGTCCGCGGCCTTCGCGAGCGCGATGCCACAGTTCGCGAGCCTCTGCGAGTTCCATTGAACGACCAACAAGCCGGCCGCGCGAGAGTGCGTCGAGAATCGCGACGGTCGAAGTAGCGTCGCTCGAGGCGAAATCGTCGTCTCGGTCAGTGAGACTATCTATCAACGCCGCGCGCGTTTCGGCGGCGGTGCTGAAGCGTTGCGCCGGATCCTTCGCGAGCAACCGGACGATGATTGCTTCGAGCGCGCGCGGCAGATCGGGGCGCAGCACGCGCGGTGGAACGACCGGCGCGTGGACGTGTTGCGACACAACCGTCAACGGATCGTCGCCCGTGAAAGGCACGCGTCCGGTGGTGAGCTCGTAAAGCAGGACACCGAGCGCGTACAGATCGGAGCGGCCGTCGACTGGTTGGCCCAATGCCTGTTCCGGGGCCATGTAAGCGGCCGTGCCGACAATCACGCCTGCCCGAGAAATGCGCGCCGCGTCGGCGGGTAATGCGAGACCGAGATCGGCCAGTTTCACATTGCTTGCGTGACTCGTTCCGGACAGCAGAACGTTATCGGGTTTCAGATCGCGATGGACGATACTCGCGGCGTGAGCGTGTTCGAGAGCAGCGCAGATCTGCACCGCGATCTCGACGACACGAGACAGTTCCGTAGGCCGCGCTTGCGAGAGACGTGGACCAGCCACGAGCTCCATCACGAGAAACGGGAGTCCGGCTGCTTCGCCCACGTCGTGAATCGTGACGATGTGCGGATGGTTCAACGCTGCCGCTGCCCGCGCTTCACGAATCAAACGTTCGCGCCCGTCGGTCGTGTGGCTGGCTGCGGAAAGTATTTTGACGGCGACTTCGCGCTGGAGTTCGAGGTCAGTAGCCCGGTAGACCGTGCCCATGCCGCCGCGTCCGAGCTCGCTGTCGAGGCGGTAGCGGTCGCGGAGGACCGTGCCGAGCGACGGCACGCTGACGCGCAGCTCTTCCGGAAGGATTTGGGTTTGTTGGGAATCGAGCACGGGTAAAGGATCTCAAATCTGAAATCACAGATCAAAGATCACGGCGCGAAGGTGTAGGTGATCGTGCCTTCCGTTTCGCGTGGGCGAGATTTGTCGGCGGAGAAGGTCGATTGCGTCGCGGCTTCGGTGGCGGCGTTGCGCAGCGCTTCGTTGCCGCCTTCGGCGCGCGCCCAGTAGACCTTGCCGCCCTTGTCGAGCTTGACCCGGACGTTGACTGTTTTGGAAATCTCGTCGGCCCGCGAGAGCGGGTCGCCGTCGAACACGGGACATTCGGCTGCCGACAAGGTCAGCGCTCTTCCGGCGAGATCGCCGCCCGCGACTGGTGTGCCCTTCAGGTAACTCCGCGGTTGTTGCTGTGCGTTGGCTGCTGAGTCGGGGATGATCACGCGCGAGAGTTGCGTGGCGATCATGTAGCCGGTAAAAGCCGCGACGCTGACGGTTGCGAGCACCAGCATCCACAGCAACGGCGAACTGGTGATCGCGTTGGTTGTCGACGCCGTTGGTTCGAAGAACGGTTCGTCTGCGTCGACGAGCCGGACGAAGTGATGGGCGCAGTAGGCGACCAGTTCGCTGTTGTAGATCGCGTTGCACTTCGGACACCGTTTGCGTGTTGCTGCTTTGCGTTCAGGTTCCGGTTCCGGTTGCCGCGGGGGTGCAGCAATTACCGGTTCCGGTGTCGGTTCGGGTTTTGGTGGCGGAGGCTCGGGCTGAATTACCGGTGCGGGCGGAGCTACCACCTGCGGTTGCTGCGCTGATTGTTCCTGGATGCGTTGCTTAACACCGGCGAGCCACCTGCGGCTCTTTTCATCCGTGTCTGTCTGCGGTTTTGGCGGGGGTGCGGGAGGAGCAATCGCGAACAGATCCATCGGCAAGCCACGCCGTTGAGCCCACTCGATCGCGTCGAGTCCGAGGTTGTCGCGCAGATGTGGATTGGCGCCGGATTTGACCAGCAGTCGCACGAGATCGGTGTGACCGAAGATCACGGCGAGGATCAGCGCCGTCTGTCCGCCGTTGTTTCTTTCGTTGACGTCTGCGCCCGTCGCGAGTGCTGCTCGAACGGCGTTGGCGTCCCCCGAAGTGACCGCCTGAGTGAGTGGAACTACAGAACTCATTCGGTGGCATTATAACCACGGATGTGTGTCAGGGCCCCAACGGCGAGGCAGAGTGCGCGCCGCGAAGCCAACTCAGGCGGCGGAGGCGAAATGAAAGATCCACTTTAGTCCAACGATCATGGCTGCAACATCGGCGGAGGTACAAACCCGGGAACGAAACCGAGTGCCGCCGGGAACGATGCCGCCGTTGGCCGCACGCCCGTGCGGACCCACGCATCGATCGCGCCGACGCCGGTCAGAATCTGCGGTCCGGTTAACGAGCAGTGACCGATGCCGTTGGTGTACGTCTGAAACAGCAATTCCTCTCTGCTCTGCGCTTCAATCAACTCGGCGTAGGCGTTTTCGTTCGTCACGGTCACGAGCGGATCGACGATCGTATGCATCGTGAGCACGGGGTTGCGAATCTTTCCGTTGTAATCCGTGTTGTTGCGCACGTAGTTGCGTGCCGACGGGTCCGCCTGAATGTCGCGACGCGTGTTCATCGCCGCGAGCCAGCCGTCGATCACCGCCCCCGGCACGCCGAGTCCCATCAGGTAAGCCCTCTCTGCAGCACTGAGACTGTAACTCTGATCGAGGTTCTGCACGTATGGACCACCGGCGCGCCGTTGCAACTCCGCTCGCGCTTCAGTGAGGAAGAACATGTCCGTCAACACCCAGCCGGGGAAGAATTGTGGCGGCGGTGGCGGCGTGATGCCGCGTCCCGGCGTTCCTGCCACGAGTCGAATGAATTCAAATTTCGGGAAGTTTGCGATGTTGCTGATCTCGGGAACGAGCTTGCCGGCAACTTCGGTTTCGAAGTCGAGATCGTTTCTGACCTCGCCCGCAGTGCCCCACGAAGGCGGAACTCCGAACACGACGTCGTAGGCGAGATAAAGCGCGAGCCCGTTGTCCCAGATGCGCGTCGAGCCCGCTCCGACCGCGCACAAACACACCCCC
>DASTOZ010000374.1:0-2325 GCA_035762365.1 Pyrinomonadaceae bacterium
GACAGGCTCGCAGCCGAGCAGGATTTCAAGGTTAATCTGAAAAGTGAATTGATGCTTGAAGAGCTCGTGCGTAAACAACGTGAGCGCGATGGACAGATCGATAACATCATTCGCGCGCTGCATACCTCTCGAGCGCCCGCCGAACGTTCATCGTAAGAGTGTTGCCGGGTGAGGTTTTTTTTCGACGTCACCCGGCAGTTTTCAGACGCTAATCACGGACCGAATGGCTTGAAGATGTTCGAGAACGCCCAGTTGCTCTGCGTAATCCCGCTGCAAACAGGCGACGCGAACCCCTGGCCCGCGCAACTGCCATTGTCGCGTGCGACAGACCACATCGAGAGTCGGGTGATGTAGCTGTTTGCATTCGCAAAGTTCAACAGCGACTGCGCATCGGTCAATTGAAAGATCTCGGTGTTGACGTCGTTGATTCCGATCATCGGCGTCACTCCGATCGTCGCGGACAACCCGGCTGCTACAACCTGATTGTGCGTGTTGCTCGCGGCTTGTTGAGCGCTGAGTCCCATTTGACCGCCATTGTCGTTCGCCGAACCGTAATCCATCGCCATGATGTTTACGACGTTGAGGTTCAAGCCGGAACTCTTCACGCTGTTTAGAATGTTCACACCGCTCGCGACCAATCCGGTCGGCAGGACCGGCAGCGTGTAGGAGATCACCAAACCTGGATTCGCGTTCTTCAATCCAACCAGCGCCTGGTTACGACGATTGATCGACGTCTGATCTGTAGTCGCGCCGCCCTCGATGTCGAAGTCGAGCCTCACTGGTGTGCTGCTGTTCACGCTGTACTTGTTGAGCACCGCCTGGTAAGCAGCTTGCAAACTGGACACGGTGGCACAGCCGAGTGCCAGTTCAGTCCCCGACGCGCCGCCAAACGAAATGATCACATCGCCACCGGCAGCACGTACGCCCTGGACCAGCGAAAGGATCGTTGTGCCGTTCGGCAAAGTATCGTTCGCTACCGTCGCGCCTACGCCGCCCCACGTCGGTGTGCATCCGCCATTGCCTACGACGAATCCGAGTGTGAAGACCTTGATTCCCGACTGCTGTTGAATGGTCAGGAGTTGCCAATCAACCGTCAGGCCCATGTCGACGTACGGCGCGAACACTTTCGAGCCGGGCGGTGGTGGTGGCGGACCGCTCAACGTGGTTACGTTAATCGCTGAGCTCTGTGCGGAACTTCCGGCAGCGTCGTTCGCGGCAACTCTGAATGAATACGTCGTCACCGGCGACAACCCCGTTGCGGTAAAATTCGGACTGCTCGTGGCGCCGATGGCAACGCCGTTCCTGAACACGGTGTAACCGGTTAGAACGCAGTTGACGGCGACCGTTGACGCGGTCCAACTCAAATTCGTGCTGTTACTCGTCGTGCCCGAGGCTTGCAGTCCCGTAGGCACACTGGGAACTGTCGTACAGGCGCTGCACGTTCCGATGATGGTCCATGGCGCACCACTTCCTGGTCCACCGTTATTGGTCGAGGGATTTTGACCTTGCGTCCAAAAGTTGGCCTGATAGTTCACGCCGTTAAGACTCGCGGTCATGCCGCCGGTGTAAGCAGTGGTGCTGTTCCAGGTTGGCGCGCACGAGCCACCTCCGCCGCCGCCACCACCTCCCGAACCGCTACACGGTCCGTTGCTGGTCCAGGGCTGGCCGCTGCCGGGGCCGCCGTTGTTCGTGGCTGGGTTTTGACCCTGCGTCCAGAAATTTGCCGTGTAGTTGATGCCGTTAAGACTCACTTTCATGCCGGCGGTATAGACCGAGGTGGAATTCCACGTCGGATTGCAAGTAGTCTGTGCATTGCCTGCGCGCGCCGTGCACAGCAACAAAAACACGACTGCGAGAGCACATTGGATTTTGCGAGCTGAATTCATAGAAACTCCTTAGGTGGTTAGGAGGTGTTAGGCGCGGGAATGAAGAGTGTTCGATTTCGGGGAGCTAACCAGAATGGGCGACTAACTTCTATGCCTGATATTTGTGCTTGTCAATAGCAAGAAGGGGAAACTTATGAAGCGAACGATTGCCATGGCAGTAGCATTCCTGATCGCCGCGACGACCGTCATTGCTCAATCGCAAAACAAAAGTATTGAGCAAGAGTTTATGCGGCTTCATCGCGCGCAGGACGACGCCGAAGCGAAAAGGGACATAGCCGCGCTTGACCGTTTGTTCAACGACGATTTTGTCTGGATCGCCGCTAATGGCAGCATTTCGGATAAGAAGAAGTTTCTTGACGACGTCAAAGCAGACGTCGAGCCTTCATCCCCACAAAATCTCACCTACGAAGATTTCAAAGTCCGTGTCTATGGAGAGACG
>DASTOZ010000375.1:0-4039 GCA_035762365.1 Pyrinomonadaceae bacterium
GTCACGACGGCGATCGTCGGCGTCAACATCAAAAACGATCGGTCGCTTTCATCGGCTTCGACGACCATCAGATCGCTTGTACCCAGATGCGCGTTCGATCCGAATGCGCCGACAACACCTCCGACTACCATCGTGGGATCGAGTCCGGCATGGCCCAACACGGTGGCGACCATCGAGGTCGTAGTTGTCTTTCCGTGTGAACCGGCGACAGCGACTGTGTGTGGTTTGAGTCGCATCAACTCCGCGAGCATCTCGGCGCGCGGGATCACCGGGATCGAGCGTTGGTGCGCCTGCACGATCTCGGGATTGTCGTCGCGCACGGCGGTGGAGCGAACGACGACGTGCGGATGTCCGACGTTCTCCGCACTGTGACCTTCGAAAACCTCAACACCCATTTGTGCGAGTCGATCGGTGACGGCCGAACGCTTCAGGTCTGAGCCGGAGACGCGGAAGCCGAGGTTGATCAGCACCTCGGCGATCCCGGACATGCCGATGCCGCCGATACCGACAAAATGGACGTGTTGAATTCTGCGAAACATTTCCGTTAGAGCTTTGTTCTTAGTGCTTTGTTCTTAGTTCTTTGTGCCTTATGTGCTTTGTGTGCTTTGTGTGCTTTTGCCCTTTTTGTGGCTAAGCTCTTCAATCATATCTACGACACTCGCGGCCGCATCACCGTGCGCCAATTTCCGACTCGCTTCTTCCATCCGATCCAGCTCCTGCGGCGACTCAGCAAGAACACTGATTTCTTTCGCCAACCGTTCCCCGCTCAAATCCTTCTGAAGAATCATTCGCGATGCGCCCGCCGCTGCCAAAGCTTCCGCGTTCTTCCGCTGATGATCGTCGGCAGCAAACGGAAACGGAATCATGATCGAGGCCTTGCCCGCTGCGATCAGTTCGGCCGTCGTCGTCGCTCCCGCGCGACAAATCACGAGATCCGTCGCGGCGAAATCAGCCATCATGTTGTCAATGTAACTACGTACGTCCGCTTGCTCGCCCCAACCGGCGTTCAAGTAACCCGTCTTCACTTTTTCAAGATCCGCCGGACCAGTCTGATGCTTGATCCGCAGCGTCGATTTCAAACTGTCCAGCGCCGGCAGCGCAGCGATCATGCCTTCGTTGATCGCCCGCGCGCCTTGCGAACCGCCGAAGATCAGCAACGAAAACTTCCCCGGCTCTCGTTGCTTCCGCGATATCTCAAAGAACTCTCGGCGCACCGGGTTTCCGGTCACCACCCCTTTGCCGTGAAAGAACGGCAACGCCTGCTCGAACGAAACAGCGGCGCGATTGACAAAGCGCGCGAGCACGCGGTTGGTCCAACCCGGCAATGCGTTCGACTCCATCACGAGCGTTCGTCGATTCGTCAGCGCCGCCATCAACACGACCGGCCCCGAGACATATCCACCCGCGCCGACGACCACGTCAGGTCGAAACTTACGAATCACGCTCAAGGCCGATAGAAAACTTTTCGGCAACAGCACGACCCCGCGCATTTGCGCAATACGGCTGACGTTCTTCAAACCCGCACTGTCAATGAGCGATAACTCAAATCCCGCTTGCGGCACGAGCCGCGTTTCCAAACCCCGCGCGGTGCCGACGAACCGCACCGCCGAACTCGCATCGCGTCGCATGATCTCCTGCGCGACGGCTATGCCCGGATAAATGTGACCGCCAGTGCCGCCGGCAGCGATCAGTACTCTCATCGCAAATTGCCGATCGCCGGTTGCCGATGTACTCGCCCTTCGAACTTCTTACTCAAATTGGCAATCGGCGTTTTGAAATCGGCAATGTTTCCGCTGGCGTGTTGCGACACGTTCAGCAGGATCCCGACCGCGGCGAGTGTCGGCACCAGCGACGATCCGCCGTACGAAATGAACGGCAGCGGAATCCCTTTCGTCGGCACGAGCGAAAGCACGACGCTGATGTTGAAGAGCGCCTGCGCGACGATGCTCGTCACGATGCCCAGGCTCAACAACATTCCGAATCGATCCGGCGCGAGCAGCGCGGTCCGCACGCCGCGCCAAAGAAACAACGCAAACACGAAGACGACCGCCAGCGCGCCGACGAGTCCCAACTCCTCGCCGATCACCGCGAAGATGAAGTCGGAATGCGCAAACGGCAGAAACAACATCTTCTGCTTTCCCTGCGCGAAGCCGAGCCCGTTCGATCCACCGGAACCGATCGCGATCAACGACTGGACCACCTGAAATCCGGCGCCCTGCTGGTCGGCCCAGGGATCGAGAAAAACGATCAATCGTCTCATTCGAAACGGGACGAAGATCAACAAACCCGCCGCCACTATGAATGCCGGCGCCGCAGCCATCGCGAGATGCAGCACACGCGCGCCCGCCGTGTAGATCACGACGGTGAAGATCAGCACCAGCATCATCGCGGTACCGAAGTCGGGTTCGATCACGACGAGCGCCGCGAGCCAACCGGTCACGATGCCGCACGGCAGAAACGTTCGCCAAAAGTCACCCTCTTCACCGGCGCGCTTCTCGAGGAAGTAGGCGAGGAAGATGATGAGCGCGAGTTTCGACATCTCCGACGGCTGGAGTGAAACACCAGGCAGCTTGATCCAGCGATGCGCGCCATTCGTTGCGCTAAACGCAAACACGCTCATCAACGCGATCGTGCAAAGGAACAGCAGTGCGTAAACGAGCCGCCGGTTCTTCAACAGTTGATAGTTGAATTGCATCATTAGCAACATCACGCCGAAACCGATCGCCACCCACACGCCCTGCTTGATCACGTAGAAAAACTGGTTCCCGTTGTCGCGTTCGGCCATGATTGCGGACGCGCTGTAGACCATCACGACGCCGAACAACGCGAGTCCCGTCGTGGCAGCAAAAAGCCATTTGTCTGGAGCCAGTTTCCGCGCCATATCAGTAAGACTTCTCTCGCAAAGGCGCAAAGACGCGAAGGAAGTCGTGTATGTCTCCTGCGGTTTTGCTTGCGTGAACTTTACCGTTCATACGTTTTCTTTGCGCCTTTGCGCCTTTGCGTGAGAACTGTCTTTAAGTTGCACTACCTCCGCCTTGAACACCTTGCCGCGGTGTTCGAAACTCTCGAACATGTCGAAACTGGCGCACGCAGGCGCGAGCAATACGACGTCGCCTTTTTCTGCCGACTTGAACGAACGCGCAACCGCATCGTTCATGTCGGTCGCTCTTTCACTCGGCGCGAATTCGCCTAACTCTTTTTCGATCGTGTCCGCGTCCTCGCCGATCAAAACAAGCTTTCGAACTTTCGCCTGCACTAATGACGCCAATGGTTCGTACGGCGCCTTCTTTCCGCGTCCGCCGAGTATCAACACGATCTTTCCCGCATCGTTCGCAAATGCCTCCAACGCCTTCACGGTCGCATCGACGCTCGTCGCTTTCGAGTCGTTGTAAAACCGCACGCCGTCGATCTCCGCGACAAACTCGAGCCGGTGCTCGACGGGATTGAACTGTCTTGCCGTCGCAGCCATCGACCCGATCGACGCACCCGCCGCAATTCCTACCGAAAATGCTGCCGCGACGTTTTCGACGTTATGCAATCCGCGCAGTTTCAATTCATCAACCTTCAGCAACACCCGATCGCCGTAAATCAATTCATGGCCCCGCAGGAAAACCCCCGTGTCACCCAGTTCGCGGCGAATGCTGAACCACATAACCTTCGCTCGCAACCCACTCGCCCACGACGAAACCGTCTCATCGTCCGCATTCAGCACAGCCACATCGCCGGCCGTTTGATTCATGAAGATGCGATGCTTCGCCGCCGCGTAATCATTGAACGTCTCGTAACGATCCATGTGGTTCGGCGTCACGTTCAGAACAGTAGCGATCGCCGGGCGGAACGTTTTGATCGTCTCGAGCTGGAAACTCGACAACTCCGCCACCGTCCAACCGTCATCTCGCGAATCATCGATCATCGAGATCAACGCCTTGCCGATGTTCCCGCCAACCTGCACGTGCGGCAGACCTGCGTCGCGCAACAGCTCGCCGATCAACGACGTCGTCGTCGTCTTTCCATTGCTGCCGGTGATCGCGACGATGCG
>DASTOZ010000376.1:0-3714 GCA_035762365.1 Pyrinomonadaceae bacterium
TCGCCCTCACGTTTTGATGTTTGGTGGTAAGCGTGTTGTAGCCGCAGCCACTCGCGGTCAATGAAAGCACCGCGATACCAAAAAGGATCGCCAATCTTCGACTCTTCATCTTAAATCTCCCATGTTGATAGAGCTTTGTACTTTGTGCTTGGTGCTTTGCAAAGTTCAAAGCACCAAGTTCTAAGTTCCAGTTGGTCTAAGCTCGTCGACGGCCTCCACCACTTGTTCGATCTGAAACATGTATGCCGCAAAAAGATCGTTCGCTTCATTCTCCGACGACGGCAGATGTCCGTCCTTGCGCAGTTCAAAGACGCGTTCAAAGGGAGACGGGTCGAGTTGCAACCGTCGCGCGGTCGCGCGGACTACGTCCGGTTTCCCGACCGGTGCTTCCTCGCCGAAGAGCAACAGCACCGCGCGAAACAGCGCCGCAAAGCTCGACAGACTGTCCGTCATCAAGTCGCACAACTTCTCGGTGGAAACTGAAGCGGGAATATAAAGACGACGCAGTTGGATCAACTTGCTGCGGAGCTCGTACTCCGTTTGATGTCGGAGATTCGACGTCGAGAGCTCGACAAACTCGAACGGATCGTGACCGTAAAGAACAACGCGCGCGTTTGCCATCTGGTGAAATTCGATCGGAAACACGTCCGCCGCATCGGAAAGTTCTTCGACAGTGAAATAGACCGGCAACGGATGGCCCAATCGTTGCCACTCGCGCATCGGCGCCTGGGCCAGTCGCAGATCTTCAGGCGAGATGCGATTCAACGCGATCAGCAGGTTGTAATCCGAACGGAACTCGACGTCATCGCCAGCGGCCGCCGAACCATACAACACGACAGACGCCAGATTGTCTCGGTGCGTCGCACGAAGATCGTCTACGAGTTCGCGCAGTGCTTCTCGTGCCTGAGTGTTAACCGCCATAACGTGTGTGGGCCGATCCTATCAATGTGATTCGTGGCCTACCAACTGCCACCCGCGCCGCCTCCACCAAAACTGTCTCCGCCACCGAAACCACCGCCAAATCCACCACCGCCGCCGCCTCCGCCGAAGCCGCCGCCGCCAAATCCACCGCCGCCCCAGCCGCTGCTCGATCCCGAACCTCGACCGCCACCCGACAGGTTACTGAGAACGCTGCCCCAGAAGAGCGCTTGCCAGAGTCCGCCGCCACCGCCTGGTCCACGGAATCCGCGCCCTCCGCCGCGCCCGCTTCGATTCGATGCAATGCCGAGCAGAATGACGACGATGACAACAACAACTATGCCGCAGCAAACAGTGCCAAGACTCGAGCGCCGCGGCAGTTCGCGAGGCGTAATGTTTTCGTTTCCGCTGCTGTACGCATATCGCTGATCGATGCCTTCAATACTGAACCCGCGTTTCACGGCGAGTGTCGCGATGTACGCCTGGACCGTGTCGAAAATTCCCTTGCTGTAGTTTCCCTGTCTGAACTGCGGCACCAGTCGTTCGCGTTGAATCCGACCTACAAGTCCGTCAGGAAGATCGCCCTCGAGATGTTGGCTTACCTGAGTGAAATACTTTCGATCCTGTATCGCAACGACAAGCAGAAAGCTCGGCGTCTGGGCGTCCTTTGGTCCAATGCCCCAGCCGCGCGCAACAGCGAGTGAATAGTCGAAGATCTCCTGGTCTCCGGTTGTGTCGACAGTCAGCACCGAATAGACGACACCGGTGCGATCTTTCATGTTCAGATAGATCGCCTCCAATCGCTGACGTGTATCAGCATCGATGACGTTCGCGTAATCGACGATGGGAGTAAAAGGAGTTGGTAAGGGAACGGGCGCTTGTGGTCTGGTTTGGGCCTGCGCCGACAAACCGAACGTAGCAAAAAGTAAAGCAAGAAGGCCGAAGCCAACGCGCAGGGTCGAAACTGGTTTTCTAAAGCGCAACGCCAATTCGCAAAAAATCTCGCCGGGCCTATCCCTCGATCAACCTGTGCAAGAGGTAGAAAAGGGCAACCCCTCCAAAAACGACAATTGAGACCGTGGGGTTTCGCTCTTCTTTATGATTCACTTCGGGGATCAGGTCGCTGGCGGCTACGTACAGGGTCACGCCGGCAGAGAATGGTAACGCATAACCGATGGAATTGCTCATCCGGGTGTCGACGATGGCGATAGCGATCACGCCTGCGAGCGTCGCGGCGCCGATCGCCGCTGTCGCGATCAGGGCAGCGCGCGCGGAGCGGCCGCTGGCGAGCATGATCGATGCGACAGTGAAACCTTCGGGCATCTTGTGCAGGAAGATGGCGATGAACACCAGTAGGCCGACTTTGAAGTTGATCAGAAACGCTGACGCGATCGAAACGCCGTCGAAAAACGTGTGAATCCAGAGGCCGCCAACGGCCGTGTAGGCCGCCGATGGGCGCATGAACGACTCGGGATGTGTTTCGGCGCCGAAGTGGAAGTGTGGCGCGAGTGTGTGTTCGAAGAATTGAATCGAGAGATATCCAGCCAGTAATAAGGTCATGGCCGGAACGACGGCCCGCGCGCTCGTTTCGCCGTCAGCGTTGCGGGTCCAGAGGCCGATCGTCTCCGGGAGAATCTCGATAAAGATCGCGGCGAGCATGAATCCCGCGCCGAGTGCGACCAGGTACTTCAACGATCTTTCGCCCCAGCGGTGCGCTCCTGCCTTCACCAGCACGAGGCCGCCGACCACATTAGCCGCGGCGGCGAGCAAGCCAAACAGGAGAATCGATGTCATTCGTATGGTCGGCCACTATACAGCAATCTCTCAGATGTTAGGTCTTGGGTCTTAGGTCTTGGGTCTTAGGTCTTAGGCCGTTTAGCCTGTGATTAGCGTCAAGGCCAAGTTCTAAGTCCAAAGACCAAAGCCCCAAGCCCGAAGGCCCAAGCCCCAAGCCCAAAGCCCCAAGCCCCCAGCCCAGATATGTGATCGCCTTCTGTATGCCCGTAAACAGCTTTACCTATTGACACTCTTAGGGCGGGAACGTAGTATCCGCTTCGGGTGGTCAAAAGTGGTCGGAAGTGGGTCCAACCTCGTAGCAACACCGATCATTGGTAAATCTTTTCCTTTGGGCCACCCACCAGCTCTCTCGTCACGGTCGAAAATATGCTGCGAGGAAACTACACGGCACGAATTGATATTAAAGGCCGCCTCAAAGTGCCGACCGAGTTTCGGCGGCTGATCGACGAGAAGCACGGCAAGGACTTTTATATCACGAGCCTGACTGGCGAGTGTGTTCGGATTTACCCCTTGCCCGAATGGGAGTCCATCGAACAGCGACTCTCATTACTGCCGTCCATGGATCCGGCGCGCAGAAAGTTCCTTGACAGAACGAACTACTTCGGACAACAGGCAACGATGGACGGACAGGGTCGACTGTTGATTCATCCGTTGCTGCGAAAGAGCGCTGAGGTTATCGGCGACGTCGCGGTCCTTGGATACCTGACGTACCTGGAAGTTTGGGAGCTCGACAAGTTTAAAGCTCGACTTCTTGCCGATCCGTACACGGAAGAGGACGAGGCGGCGATAGCGAGACTCGGTATCTGAAAGTGATTTGCTGGAGCTTTGTACTTTGAGCTTTGTGCTTAGTACTTTGTAATGCGTGAGCACCGATAAAGAAACAAAGTACAAGGAACCAAGTACAAAGCACCAAAGACGATCTTTGAACGAGATCACGGGGCGGTGGTGATGGCTGCGCCTTTGGGGGGCATGGGCGCGCCCCATCGCCCCGTGCTGCTA
>DASTOZ010000377.1:0-3265 GCA_035762365.1 Pyrinomonadaceae bacterium
GTCTTCTTTCGTGACCTCCGCGGCGATCGTCAAGGCATTGATCGCGCCACCTGACGTGCCGACAACGAGATCGATGCCTGGCCTGGCTGCGCCATTCTCGAGTTGCGCTTGCTTCAGTTTGTCTTCGATTACTTCGACGGCGCCGAGTTGATACGCGCACTTGGCGCCGCCGCCGGAGAGCACGAGCGCGACGCGCGCCGGTTTTTCACGATGATGGAGGTTGTAGTTGTTGATGCGTCTGATGATTTGGTCCAGCGTGAGCTCGTTGGACAGGAGTGTTTTGGCGCCATCGAAGGTGTCGATCCATCTGCCGATCTCTTCGTAAGCGTTCCACCAGTCGGGAGCTGTGGTGAGGTTGAATGTCTGCTGTCCGGCACTCGATCTGAGCAGTTGCTTCACACGCTCGAGCTCGGCTGATTCACGACGAACGAAGTCAGGCGTGAACACGAGTGCATCCTGGACGATCTTTGTGTCGAGGTCGCCGCTGCGGATGGTCAGGAGTTGTTTGTCGTCTTTCGTGGTCTCGGTTTCATCGGAGACGAACGCTACTTTTAAACGTCCGTACTGGTCCACGCCTGAGTCGCGAATCTCTGTCAAGGAGACGTTATGACTGTAAGTCAGTTCGTAATCACTTGCTGTAAGGTCCACTCCTGTTTTTTCCTTGAGAAACTTGCGCGGGAAGATGTAGCCGGAGGTCGAAAAGGGATGGACGAAGAGGAAATGTGTTTGTCGTTGACGTGCTCTGTCCAGGACGAGATCGGTGATCTGTTTTGCTTCGGCGTCGGTGAGAGTTTGTTTGCCGAACAAGGAAGGGAAGTGCGATCTGATGGCTTCTCGATTTAGCACCATGATCGAGTTGTACTTGTCGCGCGGGACCATGCCGCCCTCGGCCGCGATCGACGTCTGGCCCGGAATGATTCCCCTCGTGCCGACAAATGCTTTCGTCATTTCCTCGCGGCCAAATTCCTTTAGCAGCAGCGCGAGTGGTCCCGGATTCATCACCGCGAGATCGATCTGGTCCGACCGGTACCAGTGATAGACCTCGTCGTAAGTGCCGACGACGAGTTTGAATGTGATGGCGCGTTTCGATTTGTTAGCGGTCCGGTCGGAGTTTTCAAACGAGGACAGGATGCTGCGGATGCGTTGGTACTGTTCGGCGCTGTCGTCGTAATAGATGGCTCCGACGCGGATGACGATTGGCGATGCGCCTTCCGGTGTATCGAACTTCTGCGCGAAGATCGGTGAAAGACTGAGTAACAAGAAGATCGCCAGGCTCATGATTCGGGTCACGTTCGTTCCTCTCGGCTAGTCCATCTCTTTTTTGCATTTCTCCCGCTGCGTCAAATACGGTTAGCTGAGTTTTGCAGACGTAGAAGTTTATGGATTTCGTGGGCGCCGAATCAGCGAGTTCTCTGAGTGCCCGGACGCGCCTGATCGAGCTTGGTGAAGAGTATTGTAGCAGCCAGGGGAGGTACGTTTAATCCAAAACTTTTGAGAGTAGTCGACGGGCGTATGGCTTAATGGCAATTCCCGAATAAGGGAATGCTCAAAGGCAGATCGAACTCCGGATTTGGACCCACGGGCTGGCTAGACCGCTACTTCTTTGACGCTGTCAGGAATAATCTTCGACGGACGCCATTCATGACGACCGCCGACGATTAAGGCGATTATTAGACCGAGGCTATGAACGCGCTTAACGGAGTGGGCCGCGCTTGCGACGAATGACTATCGAACTGCCGGCGAGTCCAGTGGCCAGGAGCAACATAGACACAGGTTCAGGCACGCTCGAGCTAGTGAAAGTGGCTGTGCGGAGTTGATACCTCGTTTCGCCGTTAAAATCGAAGCTGGTGAAATGTAAAGCGACAGGTCCGCTAAACGTGCCTGAGAAACTGAACAACGGAGTGTCGACTAAACAGTTACTCGGGCAGGCGAAACCTGTGAAGGTTATGGTGGCGGTTCCGATCAGGTCGAGGGTAGGTGCGTTCGTATTCGGGATTACGGGACCGGCGCCGGTGAACATGAGAGTTATTGCGGCATTCCCCTGGTCTGCATCTCCTGCAATTCCCGCTTGAAAGACGACCGGGGTGCCTGGCGCACCGAAGAAGTCTAACGGCCCGCCCTGGCTCGAGAATCCAACAACGAATGGATCGCCATTCTGATCTAGAGTCTGAAGTGTGCCCGTAATCGCATGCAGCGGGTCACTCGACGCGATGATTGTTCCCCCCAGGACGGTTCCGACTGGGACGGCTGGATCGGCTTTCGCCACGTTACACAAGACGATCAGAAGAAAAGCAGAAACCGCAACACGTCTTGGCAATGTCTGACCAAAAACACTCTTAATCATTTGCAAGGTTGTTTCGAAAATGGGTGAAGGTCGACGCATACATCACTCCTGGGCTCAGTGGTGAAACTCAGCGGGGCTTTCAATTATTCAAGGGAGAAGGCCGCATGTTATGCGTCTCCGGGCGGCCTTGTCAATATTTCTGGCGTGGCGACGCGTCGTGGCCTTAAACTGCCGTCAACGCGAAGGTTGCGAACTCAGGAGGCTGCGAACAAGATGAAGTGCACAGCATGCGGAAGTGCTGCTCTGGTTGAAGGCACGGTTAGGGATTCAAATGGGTCACCCGTGTCGTTTTCACTGAGCGACGTGCCGACTTTTAAGAGCGTTTTTGGTGTCGGCTCCAGACAAGTGCGAGCGTATGGCTGCATCCGCTGTCACAACCTACAATTTGGTGTCGCCTTCAGCGAGCGCGACTTCGAGCGTTACCAGCAGTTTGAAGGTGAGCAGCCCGGTGTGTTGGAACGCATAAACTCCGATCCGAAAAAGTTGGAGGGCTAGCCAACTTCGAAACAACTAGACCATCACTTGTTTGAAAGCTGTCAGGAACAGATTCATTTCGGGGCCGGTACCGATAGTGACGCGCATGAAAGTTGGCAGCGCGGGGAAGAGACGTCCGACTTCGACCCCGCGACTCCTCATCGCGTTGAGGACCGGCCTTACTTCGCGGCGCAGATCGATCATCATGAAGTTTGCGTGCGAGGGGATGTAGCGGTAGCCGAGTGTGTCAAGCTCCGTGCAGATACGCTTTTTTACTTCGCTGTTGAGTTTGCGGCCGCGTGCAATCTGGTCCGCGTCCTTCAAACTTGCGAGCGCGGCGACCAGGGCCATGATGTTCACGCTGTCGAATATCTGATGGGTCCGCATTCGCTGGATGTTTGCCTGTTGCGTGACGCAGTAACCGCAACGCAACCCCGCCATGCCGTA
>DASTOZ010000378.1:0-12099 GCA_035762365.1 Pyrinomonadaceae bacterium
TTTGGCTTCGCCGTGTTCGAGGATGATCCTGGCGCGAGGAATCCAGTCGTTCTCCTCACCCTCGATCAAATGTCCGATGACGTCGTACGGGCTGAACGTCTCCGGGCCTTCATTCGCGCGCACCCAGTCGTCAGGCAGATCGCTGAGTAGCGCATTCAGAGTCCGAGGCGTGCGCCGCAGGATTTCTTTCGCTTGATCGAGTCGGTATTCCATCTGAACCCCCGAGGAATACGAAATCAACAAACTAAACGTTCGTGATCTCTTGTTCTTTGCTCTTGAGCAGTTCGTCGATTTTGCCGATGTAAGTGTCGGTGAGTTTTTGGATTTCCTGAAGAGCGTCGCGTTCGGAATCTTCCGAGATCTGCTTGTCTTTCAACATTCTCTTCAGCCGGTCGTTGGCGTCGCGGCGAATGTTGCGACAGGCCGTGCGGTGATCTTCGGCGACGTCGTGTAGTTGTTTGGCGAGCTGCCTGCGACGTTCCTCGGTGAGCGGAGGAATCGGAACGCGCACGAGTTTGCCGTCATTTGACGGATTGAGTCCAAGATCGGCTGCGCGAATCGCTTTTTCGATGGGCCCGACCTGTGTTTGGTCCCACGGCTGAACGGTCAGCAATTGCGGTTCGGGCACGTGGACCGACGCCATCTGATTCAGCGGCGTTGGCGTGCCGTAGTATTCAACCATCACGTTGTCCAATATGCTCACGGCGGCACGTCCGGTGCGAACGGCGGCGATCTTGCGCCGGTAGTCGTCGATCACGGTCTCCATTCGCTGGCGAGTTTCTTTGATTACGTCCTTTTCGCTCATCTCACTGAACTCCGCTAAAGATATTGATTAGCCGACTTTCGTTCCCACGCCTGCTTCACCCATCACCACGCGCCTGATGTTGCCCGCCTGCCTCATGTTGAAGACGATGATCGGCAGGTTGTTGTCCATGCACAGCGAGATGGCCGAAGCATCCATCACCTTGAGTTCTTTTTCGAGCACCTGGCGGTATGTGATCGCGCTGAAAAGCTCCGCGGTTGCGTCGAGCACCGGATCCGCGGAATAGACTCCGTCAACCTTGGTCGCCTTGAGAATGATGTCGGCCTTTATTTCCAACGCGCGCAACGCCGCGGCCGAGTCGGTCGTGAAATACGGATTGCCGGTACCGGCGGCGAAGATCACGACGCGTCCTTTTTCCAGGTGCCTGACGGCGCGGCGCCGGATGAACGACTCCGCGAGTTGCGGTATGTCCACTGCCGACAGCACGCGCGTGTCGACCTGGATCTTCTCGAGTGCGTCCTGTAGCACGACTGCATTCATCACCGTCGCCAGCATGCCGATGTAGTCCGCGGACGAGCGATCCATGTTGCCCGCGCTCTTCGACACGCCGCGAAAGATGTTGCCGCCGCCGACAACCACCGCGACCTGCACGCCCAACTGGTGAACGGCCTTCAATTCCTCGGCGACACTGCGCGCGACGTTGACGTCGATGCCGTAATTCTGCTCGCCCATCAACGCCTCGCCCGAGATCTTCAGCAACACCCGGCGATACGCCAAACCCGTTTGTGTAGACGATTTGCTCATATTGCTTCAGGACTTGGGACTTTGGTCTTCGGTCTTTCTCGATGCAAAGACGCAAGATGCAAAGACCTAAGACGCAAGACCAAAAACCTATCCAAGCAGGGAAGCGACCTCGCCGCCGAAATCGTCGTCACGACGATCGAGACCTTCGCCCATCTTGTAACGCGTGAACCTGCGAACCGCGATTCGTTCGCCAGTCTTCGCCGCCTTCTCCGTCACCAGCTCGCCGACGGTCTTCGCCGAATCTTTGATGAACGGCTGGTCCACAAGCACGGCTTCTTCGTAAAACTTCGCCAGACGACCCTCGACGATCTTCTCGATCACCTGGTCGGGTTTGTTTGCGTTCTTCGGATCGTTTTTGGCCTGTGCCATCGCGATCTCGCGCTCTTTTTCGAGCACGCTCGCGGGCACTTCATCGCGCGAGACGTAACGCGGCTCGGCTGCCGCAACGTGCATCGCGATGTCTTTCACGAGTTGCTGAAACTCGTCGCCACGCGCGACGAAATCCGTTTCGCAGTTCAACTCGACCAGCACGCCGACTTTTCCACCCATGTGGATGTATGAACCGACGATGCCTTCCGCCGCGATCCGGCCTTCGCGCTTTTTCGCGGAAGCGAGACCGCTCTTACGCAGGATCTCGATCGCCTTTTCTTCGCTTCCTTCTGCTTCGACGAGTGCTTTCTTGCACTCCATCATTCCTGCTCCGGTCTTGTCCCGAAGCTGTTTTACTGCCGCTGCTGTAATTTCCGCCATGATTGCTTAATGTCTCCGGACTATCAAATTTACCTGGGTAATTTAGATTCTGGTGGCGAATTGATCTCTTCAACGAAAAACGCAGCCGAGCGGACTGTCCGCTTGAAGGCTGCGCTTGCCGATGAGTAAGAATATCGCCTTAGCTCGCTGCCACGACTGATTCCGGGCTTTCATCGGGCGCTTGTTCAGTTCCGTTTGCGCTCGGCGATGTCGTGGATTCGGATTGCGCCTCCCCGCTGTTTACGCTGCCGCTGCCTGCATCGACTTCACCACCGTCTGATGCGAAGCCGATTGCAGCGGTTTCTCCCGCGCCACCAGCGCTTTCACCTTCACCAGCCTCTTCGTCCGGGGCAGTGCTGATGACGCCGCCTTCGGTGGCGATCTGATTACCCTCGACGATGGCATCGGCGATACGCGAGGCAAACAAGCGGACCGCGCGCAGCGCGTCGTCGTTGCCGGGAATCACGTAATCGATTCCTTCGGGGGAACAGTTGGTATCGACAACGGCGACGATCGGAATGCCGAGTCGATTAGCTTCGGCGACTGCGATCTCTTCCTTCTTCACGTCGATGATGAAAATGGCGTCGGGAAGACGACTCATTCCCTTGATGCCTGACAGGTTCTTGTTCAAGCTCTCACGTTCACGATCGAGCTTGATGCGCTCTTTCTTGGTCAGCTTCTCGTAACGACCGTCGGTCTGCATGCTTTCGAGATCCTTCAGTCGCTTGATTGACTTCTGGACCGTTTGAAAGTTGGTGAGCAGGCCGCCGAGCCATCGTTGGTTGACGAAGAACTGGCCGCACTTTTCCGACTCTTCACGAATCGCGTCCTGCGCCTGACGCTTGGTGCCTACGAAGAGAACAGTTTTACCTTTGTCTTCGGCGATGAGGTTGGTGACGAAGCTGATCGCTTCGCGAAACATGCGCTGCGTTTTTTGCAGGTCAATGATGTAAATGCCATTGCGCTCGCCGAAGATGTATTCCTTCATCTTCGGGTTCCAGCGCCTTACCTGGTGGCCGAAGTGAACACCGGCCTCCAGCAGCTCTTTCATGGTTACCGAAACCAAACTGGAATCTCCTTCTCGCGCGCTCGCGCGCGTAATTGGTTTAATGTACTCGCCGCAGACCAGACTTAATTAAGCAACCAATCCTGCTGCGGCAATGGACTCTGGCTAATGCCGATTGGCAATTGCCATTTGCCGATTTTTCAACCTCTGCGCCGGCAATTTCATGTGCCGTGAGCAAGCGCCAATTGGCAATCGGCAATCGCCAATCGGCAGCCTGTTACCTCTTGGAGAACTGGAAGCGTTTCCGAGCGCCCTTTTGTCCGTACTTCTTGCGTTCCTTGATTCGCGGATCGCGGGTGATCAGACCAGCGTGTTTGAGCGCGGGCCGCAGGTCGGCATTGAATTCGAGCAGCGCGCGGGTGATGCCGTGACGAATCGCGCCGGCTTGTCCTGCTGGACCACCACCGGTGACGTTCACGACGAGGTCGAACTTGTTCGTCGTTTCCGTCAACTGCAAAGGTTGACGAATGATCATGCGGAGCGTTTCGTTCGGAAAATACCGGTCGAAAGGTTTGTGATTGACCTTGACCTCGCCGCCGCCTGGTCGCAAATAGACCCGCGCGGTTGCCGACTTCCGCCGTCCCGTTCCGTAATACTGAATTTCAGCCACAGTAATTCTTCCTCTTATCTTCGGGTCTGTTTACTTTGAATCTGCTTTGTGAGTTAGGTCGAGTGGTTGCGGGCGCTGGGCTGAGTGCGGGTGCTCGGCATCGGCGTAAACCTTCAACTTCTTCGCCATTGCTTTGCCGAGCTTGGTCTTTGGCAGCATGCCCTTAATGGCCAGCTCGAGGACCCGCTCGGGTTTCTTGGCAATCATCTCCTTTGCGGTGGTCTGACGGAGACCTCCGGGGTACAAAGTGTGATGGCGATAGAGTTTCTGTTCGACCTTGTTACCCTTCAAAACTGCCTTGCGAGCATTGATCACAACGACGTGATCGCCGGTATCGAGAAACGGAGTCCATTCGGGACTGCGTTTGCCGGTCAGGATCGAAGCAACCTCAGACGCGAGATGGCCAACCGTTTGGCCGCTCGCATCAACCACGTACCATTTTCGTCTTCCAGCGAGTTCCTTACCGCTGGGGAAGTATGTCGACATAGTTAACTATCTCTGTTTTCAGCGAATAAAACGCGAACGGCTAGAATACCTTTGGCCGGAAAAAGTTGTCAAGCAAGCGGCCCGCCATCCGTGGCATCGGTGTGTGCTCACTAAAATGCCCTCGAGCCTGCTCGCCCGAGGGCACTTAGTTAACGCGGATTGTAACCGATCTTATGGCTTGTCGGGATCGGGATTCTTGGGTACGTCGTTACGCTTCAGTTTCGGCGGCGCCGTCGTCTCGGTCGGCTTCTGTTCGCCATCCGGTGTGGTCGTGGTGCTGTCGTCTGGCGTTGGTTGACGCCGCTTCAGCGTCGGACGTCCAGGCGTTCCGCCTTCTTCTCCAGCCGCGATCGCACCGCTGGTAGCCGCACGCGCATTCGAGAGCCGCAACAACCGGTTCTTAACGCGCTGAAATTCCGAGCTGCTGATCACGTACTCCTCATGCTCCGGGAACCTTGAAGCCAGCGCAAGCGCGGACGCACGACGGTCCGGCGGAGCAGGATGCGACGCAAAAGCGCGTGAGATGAACCCCGGTTTCTTCTTGTTCTTCGCCTCGAGCTTTTCAAACATCGTCGCCATCGCGCCCGGATCGTAACCCGCAGCGTACATGTACTGGACACCGAGTTTGTCAGCCTCTTCTTCCGCGCCGCGGCTGAACTTCATGAATATACCGAGCAATCCGATACCAGCAGTGTTCTGGTAAATCAAACCCGGAATGCCGCCCAGGAAAATCGATCCGCCAAGCGCCGCATACTCGAGCAGGCTGGCCTTGGTCTGGTTCTCAACCGCGTGACGCGCCGCGACGTGCGCAATCTCGTGCGCCATGACGCCCGCGAGTTCCGCTTCGTTATCGGCCGCGAGCAGCAGTCCCTTGTTGACATAGAAGAAACCACCCGGCAGCGCGAAAGCATTTACCTCATCGGAGTCGATGACCTTGATCGTAAATGGCACCTTGGCGTCGGAGTGCAGCACGATATTTTGACCGACGCGGTTAACGTATTCGGTGATCAGTGGGTCGTCGACGAATCTCGCCTGCCGGTCGACTTCCATGGCGGCCTCACGTCCCATGCGGACTTCCTTCTCGGTCGAGCCGCTCATCTTGGCGATGATGCCGGAATTGATATTCCGTTTGCCGATCATCGATGGGTCTTCTTTGGCTGATAACGGTTTCTTCGCCGCGGTGTTCGTGATAGCCGGCGTCTGCCTGTCGATCTGCTTCTTTTCAGCCTGCGTGTTCGTAGTCGAAGCTTGCGGCTTGGCATCGTCCGTTTGAGCCGGCGTCTTCTTGAGTACCGGAACTGGAGGTGGTGGTTCGGCCGGTTTCTGTGTGGTAGTTTGGCCAGCCGCAGCCAATGAGCTCGCCAGCAGCGATATCATTAGGACAAAAGCACTCGTGGCGCGGGAGAAGTTATTCATCTCGGAAACCTCCAAAGAATCGATACAACCTGAGGCAGGGGATTGATGTCATTTACGCTTGTTCGGCGCGCAGTCTATGATGCTCGGGCTCCGCATGCAGGTTGCGCGGCACGTCAGCAAAGTTCTCTAAGCGTTTGACGTTTCAAATATACGCGCATCCCGCCGGAGAGTAAATAAAACTGAGACACACGATGACGTCCGTAAAAACCCCGGGGACGACGGCAAAACAGCGCAAACCGGAGGTATCCATCATCGGCGCCGGACGGCTTGGCACTGCCCTCGCGATTGCGCTCGCTCACGAACGTTATTCAATCCGCGCCCTGGTGGCCCGCCATCCTCGAAGCGCACGACTGGCGGCCCGTTTTTTAGACGCCGCAGGCCTCGTAATGGCTGTAAAGGAACTCGCGGATCGGCCCAGCCCGGAACTCGTGATAATCGCCACGCCTGACGATCAGATCACGTCTGTCGCGAAGACCCTCGCAAACCTCGACTGGTCCGATGGTCGAACGTCAACGGTGCTGCACACCAGTGGCGCTTTGTCTTCGCTCGCGTTGGCACCGCTGCGCGACACGGGTTGGAGCACGGGTTCGCTTCATCCGCTGGTTTCAGTCAGCGAGCCGAAAGCCGGCGCGCGACTCTTGCGCGGCGCGTTCTGGTGTGTCGAGGGCGACAAACGCGCCGTCCGCCTGGCCCGCACGATTGTCCGCGATCTCGACGGGAAGAGCTTCTCGATCGCCTCTGAAAACAAGCCGCTCTATCACGCCGCGGCAGTGATGGTTTCCGGTAACGTGACGGCGCTGTTCGACGTCGCGTTGGAGATGCTCGGCGACTGCGGACTCACGCGTAGCCAGGCACAGGACGCTTTGCTGCCTCTGCTGGCCAGTGCCGTGCGCAATCTGGAGAAACTCGATCCGTTGAGCGCCCTGACCGGGACCTTCGCCCGGGGCGACATCGAGACCGTCAAGCGGCACCTTGACGTTTTGAGAAACAACCCGTCAGCCCTCGAGATCTACCGCGTGCTCGGACGCAGATCGCTGGAGCTCTCAGCCGCGCGACTCGATCCTGCGGTAGTGAAACGAATCAAGAGATTGATAGGATAAACCCGATGCAACCCACGCCGACCGCGAGTTACAGTTTGACTCTACGGGTCCGACTCTCTTCGCGCGCCGGCTCACTCGGCGAGTTGACCATGGCAATCGGCCGCGCGGGCGGCGACATCGGCGCTATCGACATCGTCACCGTCGGCAATAACTACATCATTCGCGACATCACCGTTAGTTCCGCTTCGAGTGCGCACGGCGAACAGATCGTCCAGACTGTTAAAGACATCGACGGAGTCGAGCTGCTTCAGGTTTCGGATCCGACGTTCCTGATGCACCTGGGCGGCAAGATCGAAGTCGTTTCGAAAGTGCCACTGAAAACTCGCGCTGATCTCTCGATGGCCTACACGCCCGGCGTTGCGCGCATCTGCGACGCCATCTACCGCGATCCGGAAAAGGCCTACACGCTGACGATTAAGAAGAACACTGTCGCCGTTGTAACTGACGGTACCGCTGTTCTCGGTCTCGGCGACATTGGACCAGCGGCGGCGATGCCAGTGATGGAGGGCAAGGCGATGTTGTTCAAAGAGTTCGGCGGCGTCGACGCGTTTCCGATCTGTCTCGATACGAAAGACCCGGACGAGATCGTGCGAACGGTAAAAGCGATAGCGACGACATTCGGCGGGATCAATCTCGAAGACATCTCCGCACCCCGCTGCTTTGAAATTGAAGAACGACTGAAAGAAGAGCTCGACATTCCGGTGTTTCACGACGATCAGCACGGCACGGCTGTCGTCGTGCTCGCCGCGTTGATAAACGCGCTGAAGATCGTCGGCAAACAGATGGACGCGATCAAGGTGGTCGTGAATGGCGTCGGCGCTGCCGGTGTCGCATGTTCGAAGATCGTCATGGCGGCAGGTGTGCGAAACATCATCGGTTGCGATCAGACGGGGGCGATCTACCGCGGCCGCACTGAACACATGAACTGGGTTAAAGACTGGTACGCGCAGAACACGAACCCGAATCTCGAAAAGGGTTCCGTTCACGACTTAATCAAAGGCGCCGATGTGTTTCTCGGACTTTCAGTGCCGGGTGTGATCAACGAAAACGACGTGAAGAATATGGCTGACAAGCCGATCGTCTTCGCGATGGCTAATCCGACGCCCGAGATAATGCCTGAAGATGCCGCGCCATTCGTCGCTGTGATGGCCACCGGGCGCTCCGACTATCCGAACCAGATCAACAACGTGCTCTGCTTCCCAGGAATCTTTCGCGGCGCGCTCGCGTGCCGCGCCCGGCGCATCAACGAAGAGATGAAACTTGCCGCCGCCAACGCGATCGCGGGCATCATCAGCGACGCCGAGTTACATCCGGAGTACATTGTCCCCTCAGTCTTCGATAAGCGAGTTGCGGAGGCAGTGGCGCGTGAGGTTGAAGCTGCCGCATATCAAACGGGAGTTGCGCGATCAAAGGTTCATGAAAAAACAGATTAGTGATTACGGCTTTGATTTCCTGGGCGCCGCCTTCGCTGGTGCGACTTCAAGACACGGCTCGATCACGGCCAACGTCGTCAATCCGCGCAGCGGTTTATCAGCAAACGACGTGGCGTGAGCCAGCGTCCCGTCGAAATCGATCCTGCCCATCTCGCGAAACGCGTTCTCGGGATTGAAGCCCGGCGTCGAGTACGACCCGAAAGCACCAAACGTCTTTCCCTCAATCTTCACCATCACCATCTGATTCGTAAAATCCGGCGACTCGATCGCATTGATCGTCTTCACCGCATTCCCAAGCTCCTGGATGCCACGATTGACGTCGATCTTTGCGTACAGGTGGGCCAACGCGAGCAACGTTCGCGCAGAGACGATGGTCTTCGGAGCTTTCGCGGCTGCGTCGGCGATCTCGTTCAGCATCTCGCGCGCCTGGGTTTGATCTTCCGACTCGTCGAGCGACTTCTCGGCGATGCGCGCAAACAAATACGCGCGCTGGTCGAGTTCCGAAACTTTCGACGCCGATGTTCTCGCCTCGTCCAGCTTCTTCTCATCAATCAACGACTGCGCGCGATAGAAGAAAAACCAGTTGGCGAGCTCGCTGCGTACGGTCGCGTCGGAGATCTTATCGATCACGCCAACCACTCGTTCCGCCGTTTCGTCCCTGGACCCGTTCAGCACAGCGAACGTCAAACCCTGATCGCGCTGGTCCACGTTGGCGAGCTTCAATGCCGCCTCGACTTGTTCGTCGAACGACCTCTTCGGCGGATTGTCTCGAGCGATCGCCTCCGTCGCCACGGTCTGCATGGACGGATTCAGCAGCGCGTAAAGCTTGTCTCGCGTTTGCACCGCGGAATCAAACAGGTCGGGAAGATTGGTTTGTATCTGTTTCTCGAGCCGGCTGAACGCGACCCACATCTGTCCCAGATCGGAAAGACCGCGTGAGACGTGTTGTACGGGCGCTTCCGATTCGCTTTGCGCCCGCGCCAGCAACGTCTGAACAAACTTGCGCTGGAACTCCGCATTCGGCACAAATCCGTCTGGAATCCGGTAGAGGGTATAACTCGGCATCTCGCCCGAGTCGCGATTGTTGCCGAAGGGATATGCCGACAGGTAAAGCAACTGGTCCATTGGCGCAGCGGCGTATGCCGCCAGCGCTTCAACGTAGAACTGATCCGCGCGAGCCTGGTTAACTTTCGCGAGGTTGTAAAGAAAAGACGCCAGCGAGAGCGTGGCTGGATAACGCAAACTGGCGCGCGCGAAATTGAGCGCCGCATTCTGATCGGCCGGGGCCAATCCGCTTGCGACGTTCAGCAGTTTTTCCGCCGTGCTGCGCGCTGCTTTGTTGTCGGTCGCCGGTTTGTCCGCCGCCTCGCGTGCTTCGTCTTTCAACATCTGATCTGCGAGCTTTCGCGCGACGGCAGGATCGCGTTTGGCCAGCGCCGCGATCACTTTGTAACGCTGGTCGGGAAGCGTCATGCGCATTGCGAACTGAGCGTCTGACGAACGCCGCACCTGTTCGCCCTGCTCCTTGAAGTTCTGCGTGGCGAGGTCGAATGCTTCCATGAACGCGGCCAGCGCCTTGTCCTGTTCGTAGGGCCAGAGCAGATCGGCGCTGCGCAGCAGCACGGCGATGCGCCCGGCGACATGATCGAACGTTCGCGAGAAAAGTATCTGTTGCCTGGTGTTCTCGACGGCGTTGGTCCGGGTGCAGAGCGGCGAGACTATCGCGGGAGGTTTTTTCTGAGTTTGTGCGGTTGAGTTTAGAGCGATGCAGAGCAGTAAAGAAACAAGCAAGGAAGCACGGATCATCGGGATTCCTCTCGTAGTTGTTTCGCAATCAGCGGAACGATGCGACGCGGAACGTCGATCGCCGCTTTTATGTGACGCGCGTGCGTGAAGTGACCGACCACATACACGCCACGCACGTTCGTTTCAAAAGTCTCAGGATCATAGACCGGCACTTCGGTGAGTTTGCCGGCTTC
Organism: Pyrinomonadaceae bacterium; assembly: GCA_035762365.1. Taxonomy (GTDB): domain Bacteria; phylum Acidobacteriota; class Blastocatellia; order Pyrinomonadales; family Pyrinomonadaceae; genus PSRF01. The sequence continues at coordinate 10,408 of DASTOZ010000378.1, forward strand.
CGTTTTTACGCCCAACTTTTTCAGCAGCGTCAGATCCGCATCACTGCCCGTGAGCACGAACACGACGTCGTTCGGCAGCGTCAGCGACTCGCCTTCTTCCGTTGTCAGCACGACTTCATGCTGGCGGATCTCGTCGATCTGTTTATAGAGAACGACCTTCAGATGTCCGATTTCGATCTGCGCTTCGAGTGGCGTGCGCACCCAGTGCTTCATCGCGCCCGCTTTCGGATCGCGGTTTTCCCAGTCTTCACGCCAGATCGCCATCGTCGTACGTGCGCCTTCCTCAGCGAGATACAACGCAGCTTCGGCGGCGCTGTTACCGCCGCCAACAACGAGCGCTTCTTTTCGCACGTATGGATAGGGGTCGACGAAACGATGATGCACCTTCGGCAGATCTTCACCAGGCACGTTCAAATGACGTGGGTTGTCCATCGCGCCGATCGCAAACAAAACGCGCCGAGCCTGGTACTCGTTACAGTCGGTGCGAACAATAAACCCGCTCTCGACGTTGCCCGTCACTGAATCGACTCGTTCGCCGGTGTTGATATGAAGATCATGATCGAGAACGAAGTGGACGTAATGCGAAAGCAACTCTTCACGCGAGGGTTTGTCGCGCACCGGCTTGAGCGCGCCTTCGTACATCTCCACTTCGTTGGGAGTCGAAAACATTGTGCGGCCGAGAGGATACTGGCGAATCGTGTTGGCGATCGTGCCTTTCTCGATGACGAGATAGTTCAAACCTGCACGCGCGGCGATTTCGGCAGCGGAGAGTCCCGCTGGTCCAGCGCCGATGATGATCAGGTCGAGCTGCCCCATTTCTAAAACACGACCTCGCCTCTCGCGACGAGCACCGATGGTCCACCGACTTTCACTTCGTCGACCGCTTGCGGCGCGCCTTTCACGTCGAGGTTGATTCGACTCGGTCGGTGAATGAAGTCGCCTTGCTCGATCACAAACTTGTTTCGTCCATCTGCTGATGGTTCCAACGACAACGCGCCGTGATGCACGAGATACGCACCGAGCGCGCCACACGCACTGCCGGTTGCTGGATCTTCCGCGATGTTGTCGGCCGGCGCAAAGAAACGCGCATGTGCGCGCGACGCGCCAATTTCGAGTGTCTCGCGCGTGAACGCGTGACAACCAGTCGCGCCCCGTCGCGTGTAAAGCTCCGCCAGCAGCGCCGCATTTACTCGACACGATCGCAAGTCCGCGAGTGAACGAATCGGCACGGCCATACACGAGAGGCCAGTAGTAATCACCTGAATCGGAAGAGTCTCGTCCAGATCTTCACGCGCGAGTCCGAGCGCGCGGGCGATCTCGGCTTGTTCGTGTCCATCGTCGACCTCGTCGAGTACTTCGAATTTGCCCTGCGTCATCACCACCTGCACCGGCTGACCGTCCTTGAATTCGATGTCGACCGGCAACACGCCGATTCCGACTTCGTGATGAATTCGTTGCCAGCCAGTGCCGCCTTTCGGCAGCGGGACCACGCCTTCACGGGCCAGTGCGTTCCACGTTCCAACGACCGGATGACCGGCGAACGGAATCTCGCGCGCCGGGGTGAAGATCCGCAGCCGCCGCAAGACCTCCGGGTCTTCGGATTGGAGGACAAAGACCGTCTCCGAGAGGTTCATCTCGCGAGCGATCTTCATCATCACCTCATCACTCAGACCCGTCGCCTCCGGAAAGACC
>DASTOZ010000379.1:0-6687 GCA_035762365.1 Pyrinomonadaceae bacterium
TTGCCGCTTTGTTTTTTAGCGGGCGGGGGTGAGAAGTTATTGCCAGGTTTGTTCATAAGCGACCCGTCAGCTTGTCGCTCACGAACCCCGCCTTTTCCCCTCAGAAGTTGAACCCCTTGTTCGTCGTCTATGTGGTAATGCGGCTTTTGCGAGAAGATTGCCTCAAAATATTTTTTAGGTGCTAGAATCTCCCACCAAACGGGCCTCTGAAGTGATCGTCCACTTCAACCACCATCGTGCGACAGAAAGAGATGTCTCATGGCGACTCGTTCGTCTGAACAGATCACCCAGCTACTCAAAAAGTGGAGCAACGGTGACGACAAGGCACTTGAGCAGTTGATGCCCTTGGTCTACGACGAACTGCACCGTCTTGCCGAGGCTTATCTACGCCGCGAGCGACGCGAACACACGCTGCAACCGACAGCACTCGTAAACGAGCTGTTTCTGAAGTTTTTCGATCAGAACAGCACAAGCTGGCAGAACCGTGCGCAGTTCTTTGGCGTGTCGGCCCGGATGATGCGGCGGATTCTGGTGGACCATGCGCGGGCCCATTACGCAACAAAGCGCGGCGGCGATCGGTTCGCGGTGTCGTTGCGGGACGTGCCGGCTTTCGGCGCCCAGCCCGATGCCGACCTGCTGGCGCTTCACGACGTCCTGAAGCGGCTCGAAGACCTCGATCCGAGTCAGGGCCGGATCGTCGAGTTGCGCTTCTTCGGCGGACTGACCATCAAGGAAACGGCGGAAGTAATGCAGATATCCCACGCGACCGTCGAGCGTGAATGGAGGACGGCCAAAGCCTTCCTGAGGCGGGAACTTACCCAGGTGAAGAATTCTTCGTGAGGGATTTACACCGCGAATCTCGCGTTATATTCAAGTAAAGCGTTGCAATATAAAACCTCTCAAGAATCCACATGATCACCCATGACAGATGGCAACGAATAAAAGAGATCTTCCAATCCGCTCAGGAAAGGACGCCCACCGAGCGCTTAGACTTTCTCAACCAGGCTTGCGGCGACGATAAATCCCTCCGCGAAGAGGTCGAAGCTTTACTTACCGCCGACGAGAGTAACGACGGCGACGATTTCCTCAGCACTCCCGCATACGAATTTGCCGCCGGCATGCTTTCCGACGAGAAGGCCACGGCGAACGAGTTTGAAGCCGGTCAGAAAGTGGGCCGCTACACCATCCTGTGTCCGTTGGGCGCGGGCGGTATGGGCCAGATCTACCTCGCCCACGACGAGCAACTCGGTCGCAAGATCGCTCTGAAGCTGATCGCCACCGAGTTCGCGACCGACCAGCGCCGCGTGCGCCGTTTCGAACAGGAAGCCCGCGCCGCATCTGCGCTCAATCATCCGAACGTCTGCGTGATCCACGAGACTGGAGTGACCGAAAACAAGCGGCACTTCATCGCGATGGAGCACATTCAGGGAATCACTCTGCGCGACAAGCTCACACGCGAACCGATCACACTGCTCGAAGCAATTCACATCGCGCGTCAGGTAGCCGACGCGCTCGCCGCCGCTCACGCCGCCGGAATCGTCCATCGCGATATCAAACCCGAGAACATCATGCTGCGTCCTGATGGTTACGTGAAAGTCCTCGATTTTGGTCTCGCGAAACTGACCGAAATGCTCCTCCCGGAACCCGCTCTCGACGGCCAGTCCGTGCATCACCTTTCCACCGGCGTCCGCACCGAAACCGGCACGCTGATGGGAACCGTGAAATACATGTCGCCCGAACAGTTGCGCGAGCTCGAGCTCGACGAACGGACCGACATCTGGAGTCTCGGCGTTGTTTTTTACGAGATGCTGACGCGCACGACGCCATTCGAATCGCGCAATCCAAACGCAATGATCGCACTGATTGTTGGACCACAACCACCGGCGCTGGATCTACCGGACGAATTGCCCTCCCGTTTTCGTGACATCGTGCAGAAGGCGCTCGAGAAGGACCGCGCCGATCGCTATCAGACGGTGACGAAGTTCGCCGCCGATCTAACCGCGTTGCAAAGGGAGCTGGAACGTGAAACCGAGAACGGTCTGGCGCCTCATCACGTGCCATTGCCGCTCGCGTGGCCTACCACGACTGTGGGCAGACAGAAGACGCGAACGCTTACCAACGGCTCGGCCATCTTCGAACGCTTGAAATCGCAGGCTCTGCACACGGCCGATACGCTGTTCGCGGAAATCAGGACGCACAAGGCGGCGAGTCTTTTTGCCGGAGCTACCGTCGTATTTGTTTTGCTGTTGTCCGTTCCACAGATCGCGCAACGTTGGTTCAGCCCAGCGCGAGAAGCGCGACAGATAGAGATGACGCACGTCACGAACGCCGGCACGTCCGTGCGGTCGACGATCTCGCGGGACGGGAAACTGGTTGCGCACGTGGAGGAACAGGACGGAAAGCAACGGCTTATATTTACGAATACGGCGAGCAACCGTGCTTCGGAAATCATCGCGGCGGATGCGGTTGATTATCTCGGCCTCACCTTTTCTCCTGACAACTCGTATCTGTATTTCACGCGTGAAGACACCGACGCCTCGCGGCTCTATCGAGTGCCCAGTCACGGAGGCCTGGCCGAAAAGGTAAAGGACCACGTTGACAGCCCGATCAGCTTTTCACCGCAGGGAAATCAGTTTGCTTTCGTGCGTCTGGATCACGCGAAAAAAGAATACGAGCTGATTGTTTGTGACGTCAGCGGGGCGAACGAGTTCGTTGTTGCAAGCCGCAAGGATCGCAGCGTCCTTTCGACATCCGGACTGGCGTGGTCGCCTGATGGCCGCACCGTCGTTTGTCCTGCGGGTCGCTGGGACCGGGGTTATCACATGGACCTGCTGGCGTTTGATGTAAAAGACCAGACGCCGCACCTGATTGCGCAACAGTCGTGGTTCTCGATTTATCAGGTCGCGTGGCGGGAAGACGCGAGTGCTCTCGTTATCAGTGCGAAAGAACGCGAAACGACGCCGCACCAATTGTGGCGGATCACGTATCCGGCGGGAGAAGTGCAAAAAATCACTCCCGATCTCAACGAGTATCTGGGGGTAGCTTTGGCCGGCGATAAGATCGTGACCGTGCAGCAGAATCGATCGTGGGGGTTGTGGGTTGCGGACCTCTCCGATTTCAACAACGCGAAGTCGATAACTACGGGCACGGGGTTCGGCTATGGCGTGACGTGGGCCGCCACCGGTTACATCGTCTACTCCTCGATGATCCAGGACCACCTGAACGTCTCGCGCATTGCTCCGGATGGATCGAATAGAGTTCAACTCACGGAGCTTGGCGACAATTACAATCCAGCAGTGTCGCATGACGGCCGTTTCATCGTCTTCTCCTCGACGCAAAGGAACGGCTTCAATATCTGGCGCATGAACTCTGAAGACGGCAGCGATCTGAAGCAGCTCACCTTCACTGACGGCAACTTCTATCCGTCAGTCTCACCTGACGGCCAATGGATCGCTTACGACAATCTCACGGATCTGAAAGGCAGTGTTTGGAAAGTGACTTCAGACGGTGGGTTGCCGGTCAAGGTTGCTGACGGATACCGCATGCCTGCGTTCTCGCCGGATAATAAGTGGATTGCCGTCCGCTACGACGCGATCGAGCGAGGCGCTAACGATCTCGTTGTCTATTCTGTTGATGGTGGCGGTCCAGTGCGAAGCTTCAAGATCCCACGACTCGACTGGCAACGGGTTTACTGGATCGACAACAGCACCCTCAGCTACCTCAAAAGTGTTAACGGCTCGACAAACGTCTTCAGCCTCAATCTCGAGAACGGCGCCGAGATCCCGCTCACGCACTTCAAAGGTGAACAGATCTACTCCTACGCCTGGTCGCCTGATTTCAAACAAATAGCTTGTCAGCGGGGAAGAAAGCTTAGTGACGTTACAATCATAAGCAGCGAACGGTAGCTAACTAGCCGTTCGCTGCCGATGTGTGAGGGATTCTGGGCGTATCGTGTTGTCGAGGACTGAAATGATTCCAAATCCTTTTTCCATGTGTCTCACGCTTGCGCCAGCTCAACACTAAAGAAGACGGAATCGATTCCAACAAACATGGCCTGTTTGTGAGGTTGGTTAGGCCGCTCGTTCGATCGTCCAGTTGGGATCGACCACGAGCGTCGGCTCACAACCTGGAGGTCGGATTTCGGCAACGGCGCCGCTCGTGTGATAAGCCCTTGTCAGAATCGCGTCGATCCGTTCGAAATCAAGTTGATTTGCAGCCGGCAGCTTCGCTACCTCGACTCGTAATAGTCGAAGAACTTCGATGAGCATCCAGTCGACGCGACAAAGCTGGCCATTGATTTTGCGTTGCCCGTCGTTAATACCTTGTTGTTCTGCGTTAATCTCTTCTTGCGTCATAAATCCTCCTGGGCCAGTTTGGCCGCTAATGCTGGGTTGGTGAGTTGTTCAGTTCCGCAACCTGATCGTGCGCCGCGTGGGAATCAAGACGCGAGATGCTGAACGTTGTTAAAGGTGATGGACTGGCATCGACCCAGCTAACAGCAGCAGGTGGCTGCCGCCGAGTGACCTAAACAACAAGCCCGCCGCTGGTCCAAGACCTTCTGGGCAAATCGGTTCCTGCTTGCAGCTACTAACGCGAAAAGCGTGGTGGAATTCCCTCAGGATGGCGCAAAAAGCAGAACAGCAACCCGGGGGCGTTGGGTTGCTGCTCTGCTTTGGGGAGACGAGCGAGCGAAAGAATTGTGACAGCAACTCTTCGTTTGATCTGGTACTAGCTGGCCAGCGTTCCCGGCAAACCAGGGCTTCCTTCTCTGGCTTGCTTCAAACCGTTACTCGAGCCCCTTCCAAGTGCACTCTTGCTCTAGCTACTGGCGTGCCACATCGCCTGACATCAAAACCGGCGAAATTTCGCACTGCTGCGACGCTCGAGAGTCGTCGTTGCTATCCGAATAGATAACCCGGCTATCTGATCGGATAGCCGATCAGACAGCCGATGCGGTAGACTTTCCGGCATTTAGTCTGGCAGTTAGCTTTTCAACGACATGAGCCCGCGACTAGCAGCTATCTCAGGAAAACTTAAAGGCAGCATCTTCACCATCAACGAAGATTCGTTCGTGATCGGTCGCGAGACGGCGGCGAACGTCTGCATTGCCGACGCATCTGTTTCCCGCCGTCACACAAAAATCGAAAAGAACGACAACGGCTTCGCCATCACGGACCTCGAAAGTCTAAACGGCACGTTCGTCAACGATCTGCCCGTCAAGTCGCGCATTCTGCAACACGGCGACCGGATCAGGATCGGCGACTCCCAGTTCGTCTTTCTCACTGAGGAAGGCGGGCTCGCGTCGCGGTCCAGTGAAGTGAACATCGACGAAGCGCAGGTAGTCAGCGGACCGACGCTACAGATCCGCATCGACGACGCGATGTACCTGATGGCGCGCGATCTGAGCGCGTTGATGAAGGTCAGCACCAGCATCAACGCGATCCGCGGGCTTGACGACCTGTTGCAACGGTTGATCGAGCTGCTCTTCGAAGTCGTGCCTGCACAGCGCGGTGCGATCCTGTTGACGACAGGCGACTCGCTCGATTCGAGTGTCGTGTTCGGTCTCGATCGGCTGAACGGAAAAGATAAGGCTGTGAACGTCAGCCGCACGATCGCACAGCAAGTGCTGCGCGACGGCGTGGCGCTGATCGCGAACGACCCAGCCACGCAGCCGACGCTTTCGTCGGAGAGTTTAATCCAGGCGCGAACGCATTCAGTGATGTGCGTGCCGCTCGTGATGATCGACCACAAACTCGGCGTGATGTATCTCGACACGACGATCTCTGACGATCATTTCAATCGAGACCATCTACAACTCGTCACCGCTATCGCCAGCATTGCCGCCGTCGCGATCGAAAATGCGCGCCATTTCGAGTGGCTTCAGAACGAGAACGAACGTCTGCTCGCGGACGTGAATATCGAACACAACATGGTGGGCGAAGGTCCGGCGATGCAGCGCGTCTACCATTTCATCTCAAAGGTCGCGCCGACTGATTCCACCGTTTTGATTGCTGGGGAGAGTGGGACCGGAAAAGAGCTTGCGGCGCGCGCGATTCATCGCAACAGCAAGCGCGCCCAGAAACCGTTCATGGCCGTGAACTGCGCGGCGCTGACTGAAACGCTGCTCGAAAGCGAGTTGTTTGGTCATGAGAAAGGCGCGTTCACCGGCGCGTTCTCGCAGAAGAAAGGACGTCTGGAGATCGCAGACGGCGGCACTGTATTTCTCGACGAGATCGGCGAGCTGACGCCCGCGTTGCAAGTCAAACTCCTGCGCGTCTTGCAGGAAAGAGAATTCGAGCGCGTCGGTGGAACGGCGACGATCAAAGTCGACCTGCGAGTGATCGCAGCGACGAACAAGAACCTCGAAGACGCGATCGAAGCGGGTGAGTTTCGGCAGGATCTTTACTACCGGTTGAATGTCGTGTCGCTCGAGATGCCGCCGTTGCGCGAACGCCGCGAAGACATCATGCTGCTCGCGAGTTATTTCGTGGACAAGTACGGCGCGAAATGCAATCGCAAGTTGCTGGGCGTCTCTACAAACGCGCGCGAGCGTTTGACGGCTTACGACTGGCCTGGGAACGTGCGTGAGCTCGAGAACGCGATTGAACGGGCTATCGTGTTGGGAACTACCGAGGTGATTCTTCCCGAAGACTTGCCGGAGGCTTTACTCGAACACGAGACGTCTGC
>DASTOZ010000380.1:0-2575 GCA_035762365.1 Pyrinomonadaceae bacterium
CGATGAAACAGGCTGGCGTGAACATGGTCCGCACGGGCATCTGGACCGGTTGGAAGAAGTACATGCCCGAACCGGGCAAGGTGAACGAGTCAGTGTTGCGCGCGTTTGACGCGTTTCTGTTGACGGCGCACAAGCACGACATTCCGGTGATCTTCACGTTTTTCGCGTTTCTGCCGGAGACGTGGGGAGGTGCGAATGCTTATCTCGATCCGCGCGCAGTCAAAGCGCAGCAGGAGTTCGTCTCGGCGTTCACGAAACGTTACCCGCGGGTTGACGACGTGCTGTGGGACTTCATAAACGAGCCGTCATTCTGTTCGCCGAAGTATCTTTGGAATTGCCGGCCCAACTACGACGAGTTCGAAAAAGCCGTGTGGAAACAGTGGCTGAAAGATCGCTATCCAGCATCGAGTGATGAAGCGCGCGTCAGTCATCTTCAACAGCTCTGGCGCACCACGACTGACGACGTCTACGAGCTTCCGCAGCTCAAAGACTTCGAAAGCGTTAACTTGATCGACGACCGGCAACCGCTCAAGACGCTCGACTATCGACTCTTCGCGCAGGACATGTTCATCCGCTGGACCAGGCAGATGACTGAAGCCGTCAGAAGCAACGGGAACCCGAAGCAACTAATCACGGTGGGCCAGGACGAAGCGGGAATAAGCGATAGTCCGAACATTCAGTTCTTCGCGCGAGAGATCGATTTCACCTCGTTGCATAACTGGTGGGCCAACGACGATCTCGTTTGGGACAGCGTGCTGGCGAAAACACCTTCGAAGCTGAGTTTGATGGAAGAGACCGGCGTCATGTTTTACGAGAAAGCCGACGCCGACGCATCGTGGCGCTCCGAAGAAGAAGTGAGCCGGTTGCTCGAACGCAAGATGGCGATCTCGTTTGCTGTCGATGGCGCCGGGTTTATCGAGTGGGTCTGGAATACGAACCCGTACATGAATTCGACGAACGAGGTCGGCATCGGACTTCATCGCGTGGATCGTTCGGGGAAACCTGAACTTCGCGCCTTTACGTGGTTCGCGCAGCAAATGAAGATCTGGGGGCCATTGCTTCGCGAGCGCCAGCCCGAACCGGTCGCGATGGTGATTCCGCATTCGCAGATGTTTTCCCCGCGCAGCTTTGCTCAAGAGGCGACGCGACGGTGCGTTCGCGCGATGTATTACCACGTCGGTGTGCCGATGCAAGCGATCAGCGAATACACGATCACGGACTACTCGTTGAATGCGAAGTTATTTATCGTTCCATCGCCGGGTGTGTTGACGGAAAAATGTTGGGACGCGCTGCTGGCGGCTGCTAAAGCCGGCGCAACTATCGCGATCTCGGGAGTCATTGACGAGGACGAATACGGTTGGTCGGTGGAACGATCGAAATTGTTCGACCCTGTGGTCACAAAAGAACCCGTGTCACAGTCAGAACCGATGACGATCGGCGCCGAGAATTTCCTTGTTCGTTATGAAGGCGAGAAGATGCAACGGATCGAAAAAGCCGTTGCCAGATCGCGCGCTCCGTTTTCGATCCCTTACGGATCGGGATATTTGATGTGGAGCCCGTTGCCGCTTGAACTCGGCGATTCGATGGCGGCGGTCGCCGCTTTCTACAAACTCGCACTCGCGCGGGCCCGCGTCGCCCCGGTTTTCAAAGCCGAGCCATACTCACCATCCGTGCTCGTTATCCCATCACTGTTCCGGGACGTCGCGTTTTATATGTTCGTCTCGGAGATGGACCAGGACGTGTCGATGCAAGTCACACACCTGGAGAATCCGGTCACCTTTTCTGTAAAGGTGCGCGCCGGACGGTCCCTGATGATTTTACTCGATCGGAAGACCGGAGAGGTCCTCAGCAGAGATTTCCGGGTTTACTGACTGTACGGCTTCATCATCGCATACGCGCGATTCGCGGCTGACGCAACCAACCTGATCGTCGTGCGAAACTCGTCGGGCATCGCAACAGATTATTCATTACCTATTATTCATTTCTGAGGGCGACGATCGGATCGACGCGCGTCGCTCTGCGTGCCGGGAGGAGGCACGCCAACAACGCCACTGCAAGCAGCACGATTGATACCCCGGTGAACGTGAGTGGATCGGTGGTGGAGACGCCGTAAAGCATGCTTGTCATCAAGCGCGACAACGCGATCGCGCCCGCGAGTCCGATTGCGAGCCCGATCAATGTCATCGTCATTCCCTGTCGCACGACGAGGCGGAGAACGTCAGCGCGCTTTGCGCCGAGCGCCATGCGAACGCCGATCTCGTGAGTTCGCCAACTCACCGAATAACTCATCACGCCGTAAAGTCCGACGGCCGCGAGCACGAGCGCGACGCCTGCAAATATTCCGAGCAGCATCATGTTGAAGCGCCGCGGAGCGACTGACTTACCGATCAACTGTTCGATAGTTTGTGTGCGCCAGATCATCTGGTCGGGATCGAAGGCTTTTACTTGTGCTCGCGCCGCTTGTGTGAGTTGTGCTGCGTCTGGCGCATCGGTGCTGATGACGATGTTGAGTCGTCGTTCGGGATACTGTATGTGCGAAAGGTACAGCTCCGGTTGGACGTCGGCATCGAGACCA
>DASTOZ010000381.1:0-4111 GCA_035762365.1 Pyrinomonadaceae bacterium
CGTGTCGAGGCTCGATATCCACTATCATGTCGAATTCATCTACGGGAACGACGTGGCAAACGGGCATCTCCAGGCACGGAAGATTTTCTCTGATCGTGCCAGTAGTGCCGTAGAACTCTTTAGCCGCGATGAAAAGTTGGAATCTCAGAGATTGCCAGGTTACGTGGTCTGTAGTGAGTGTAAGGGATCTGACTTTGAAGGACATCTGAGTGGAGCAGTATTCTCGTATCGATACGTGAGCGGCGGTAAACCGATTTGGGCCGGGTCTATTACTTGCAGCTCGATAAATGGACTTTTTACTCGTTGAGGTTTACAGCCTCAGTTGACAGGCTTGCCTTGCTGAGCGATCAAATGGATTTCATTGCGAAAAGCTTCCAACCGATTGCGGTCCAATTTGTGTGCGAATTTGTGTGCGGACCTTGAAAACGTGGTGCCCCCGGCGCGATTCCAACGCGCGACCTTCCGCTTAGGAGGCGGACGCTCTATGCAGCTGAGCTACGGGAGCACGAGAGCCGAACATTAACACAGGTTAGCTCTGATACTTAATCAACGAACGGACGTCGTAGCCGGTGAGTTTTTCCCGCCCCGGTAGGAACTCGAGTTCGATAACGAACACCAAGCCCACAACCTTTCCGCCGAGTTGTTCAACCAGGTCAACAACAGCACGCGCGGTGCCGCCGGTGGCCAGCAGGTCATCGGCGATGATCACGCGATGGCCGTCGCCCACTGCATCACGATGGATCTGAAGCGTGTCTTGCCCGTACTCGAGATCGTAAGAGATCTCGGCGCACTCGGCCGGAAGCTTGCGCGGCTTGCGCACCGGCACAAACCCCGCTCCAAGGTGATACGCCAGCGCCGGCGCGAAGATGAAGCCACGAGCTTCGATGCCGATCACTGAATCGATCCTTTGCCCTTCATACTCTTTCGCCAACGCATCGACGGTGCTGCGAAAGCCTTCGGGATCTTTTAAAAGCGTGGTGATGTCGTAAAAATTGATGCCGGGCTTCGGAAAGTCCGGCACTTCGCGGATTAAGGATTTGAGATGGTCCATTCGCTGCTCACATACCACCGAAACACGGATTTAAAAACACGTCATCTTTCAATTCGAAACGCGGAATAGGCGCCTGTGGGATCCAGATTGATTTCTTCGAGTTGGTCCACCACGGCCCATTGTGGGCCCGTCGCGAGATCATGCTTAAACGCCTCAACGCTGTTTGCCGGTCCTTCTGCCAAAGCCTCCACCGTACCATCGGGACAGTTGCGAACGTAACCGACAACCTGATGTCGCGCTGCGGCCCGTTGTGCGAAGAAACGATAACCGACTCCCTGCACCTCACCTCGTATCAAAAACTTTCGCGCAACTCCCGCCGTCATAACTCCAGCCTACTTGCACTTGAACAGGTTCGCTTCCTTCCCCTTCTCGAGCGTGAACGTTTCGTCGTCGGCGCCTTCGAGCTTCAGTGTCAACGTCATCTTGTTGCCCCTAATCGATCCGGCATAATGCGCGGGTTGCGATTTCTGTTGCTCGTCGGCGCGGATCGGACCACCACGTTCAGGCGTGTGCGTCCCGCGCAAGTTGAACCGCCCGCTCGCATCGATCTCCAGCGGACCTTCGATCGTTCCATGCGCGCAGTCGTACTCAATCGACGCCGACTTCGATCCAACCTCGATACTGATGTGGTCTCCACCCCACGCGCCGGTCGGAATCTTTTGCATCTCAGCCGCACCCGCACACGAAATCATGAAGACAACAACCAGAACTCGGATTCCACTTGCACATAACATCGCGTCACGCATTGTAGCCCAAATCGAAACTTTGTTTATACTCACCTCGTAGTAAGCTCAATTCTGCGTAGCTCGCCTCAAAACACAGTTCAAACAAAGTGAGGACGCCCAAAACATGCGACGATTTGTAGCTACATTCATTGCCGTGGTCTTGTTCGCCAGCGCAACCACGGTCTTTCCCGTCACACCTCCCAAATCCCTGAACGTGCCGGTTGTCTATTACAAACTTCCGAACGGTCTCAAGGTCGTGATCTCCCAGGACCCCATCGCGCCGGTCGTGACAGTCGCCGTTTACTACAACGTCGGCTTCCGTCTCGAACCGAAAGGCCGCACCGGCTTCGCGCACCTGTTCGAGCATATGATGTTTCAAGGCTCGGCGAACGTGAAGAAGTTCGAACACGCCAAGTACGTCGAAGCGAACGGCGGCAGTCTCAATGGCCACACTGACTTCGACTACACAAACTATTTCCAGACGCTGCCCAGCAATCGAGTCGAGCTGGGACTGTGGCTCGAATCGGATCGCATGCGCTCGCTCGACATCAGCGAGGAGAACCTCAAGAACCAGCAGAACGTCGTCAGTGAAGAAGTGCGAGTCAACGTGCTCAACCAGCCGTATCAACTGTTCGAGTGGATCAGCCTCTGGGAAAACGCCTTCACCAACTGGAACAATTCGCACAACGGTTACGGCGAACTGGCGGAAATCAACGCGGCCACGATCGAAGACGTCCGCAGTTTCTTCAAGACTTACTACGCGCCGAACAATGCGGTGCTAACCATCGTTGGCGACGTCGACGTGAACGAAGTGAAAAAGATGGTTGAGAAACACTTCGTTTCCATCCCGTCGCAACCCGCTCCGTCGCGCCCCGACCTGACCGAACCGCCGCAAACGAAAGAAAAGCGCGTTTCGCAAACCGACAAGCTCGCCAATCTCCCGGCACTCGCAACCGGCTATCACCTGCCGCCGCAGAATTCGCCGGACTTCCCCGCGATGGCCCTGCTGGTCCAAATACTTCAGACCGGCGAAGGCTCGCGCTTGTATCAGCGACTGGTCAAAGAAAGAGAGTTGACGCTCGATCTCAGCGGCGGCCTCAACTACTTCGGTAACGAGTTTGACTACACCGGACCGATGATCATGACGACGCGCATGACTTACAAACCGGGCCACACTGCCGACGAAGTGCTGCGCGAGATGGATGCCGTTATCTCCGAGATCGCGAACCAGGGCGTAAGCGACAAAGAAGTCGCAAACGCGAAAGTGCAGTACCGGTCAAACTTCTACACGCAGCTCGAAGGCAGCCAGGGCAAAGCGCATTTACTCTCGGCGCTCGCGCTCTTCCGCGACAACCCGCAGCAGATCAATTCGCTGTTGACGCCGTTTGAGAGCGTAACGGCGGCGCAGATCAAAGCAGCGGCGGCGAAGTATCTCGTGCCAGCGAACCGTACAGTGATCGATCGCGTTCCCGAGAAAGCCACAAAACAATGAAACCAACACTCGCAGCAATCGCACTCGCGCTTTTAGTAACACCCGCACTCGGGCAACAGAAAACTCCGCCACCGCCAGGTCCGGCCAGGCCGTTGAACCTGCCGAAGATCACTGAAAAGAAACTCTCGAATGGTTTGACGGTCGTGCTCGCGCCGTTGCCGAACGTGCCGAAGATCTCGTCGATTCTGACGTTCCGCTCCGCAACCACCGCGAGCGATCGAAAAGCGCATTCGGGCATCGCGCAGATCGCCGCCAGTGTCGCGAACGAAGGCACGGACACGCGTACCAGCAAACAACTCAAAGAAGAGCTCCGCTCGATTGGCGGCACGCTCTCGCTTGGCAGCGACGCCGATTCCACGACCATGTCCGCTTCATCACTCTCCGAGTTCTCGACGAAGCTGTTTGAGTTGATGAGCGACGTGGCCCAACATCCTTCGTTCCCCGAAACGGAAGTGAAGTTGGCCCAGGAAAACACCATCCAGCAGATCCGCGCCGGCCGTGCCGACCCGGGCTTCCTCGTTTACGAACGTTTTCAGAAAGCGATCTACGGCGATCACCCATACGGGTTTGTCGTTCCCGACGAGAAGTCGATCAGTGCCTTGACGCGGGCCGACTTGCGCGCGTTTGTGACGAAGTACTACATCCCGAACACGTCGCACCTGATCGTCGTCGGCGACATCGACGTCGACAAGACGTTCGCGGAGATCGAGAAAGCGTTCGGCAGTTGGAGGGGCGGCGAGGCGCCAGCGGACGAAAACCCGCCAGTGCCGAAACGTGACAAGCGTCAGATCTACTTCGTGAATCGTCCGGGCTCTATCCAGTCGGCGATCTACCTCGGCAACG
>DASTOZ010000382.1:0-8673 GCA_035762365.1 Pyrinomonadaceae bacterium
TTGTCGCCATCGGCACGGTCGCCGACGTCGCAAAGTTGACCGGCGAAAACCGCACGATCGTCGCACTCGGTCTGAAGGACCTCGCAAAGGCCGCGACCCCCGGGTTGCGCGCGTTGATCGATGTGGCTGGTTGCGGAGACGGCAAGGGCATGACAGCATACGATCTCGGTTTCCGGCTCGGACCGCGGATTAACGCTGCTGGTCGCATGGACGCGGCCACTGCCGTAGTCGAGCTCTTTGATACCCGTGATTCCGCCGAGGCCCGCCGGCTCGCCGAACATCTCGATGCGCGGAACGAGGAGCGCAAGACTGTTCAGCAGCAGATCATCGATCTCGCCGTCGCGGAGTTAGAGGATGGGGCGCCGGAATCTTTCGTGACTGTCGTCGCGGGTGAGCGCTGGCATCGTGGCGTGATTGGTATCGCAGCGTCGAAGATCGCCGAGCGTTTGAACCGTCCGTGCGTCGTTTTATCAGTCGATGGTGACGTCGCGCACGGCTCGGGGCGCAGCATCGAGGCGTATCACCTGTTGAACGGGCTGACGGCGTGTTCCGATCTGTTTGAAAAGTTTGGCGGACATTCGCATGCAGCGGGTATCACGATCCGCCCGGAGCGCATCGAGGAGTTTCGTCGACGACTAAACGAGCACGCGGCCTCGTGTTTGACGCCGGACGATCTCGCGCATTCGGTAAGGATCGACATGGAGCTGCCGGCGGAAAGTGTCACATTCGCGATGGCGAAAGAGCTTCAGGCGCTGGAACCTTTCGGAGCAGGGAATCCGTGCCCGGTGTTTGCGACGCGCAACTTGCGCTGCTTGTCGGAGCCGGTGTTATTGAAGGAGCGACACTTGAGGTTGAGGCTGGCTGGTCCACAAAACCGGCCTCTCGAGGCGATTTGGTTCAACTGCACAGAACCGGGAAGGCAAACTCCCAACCTGAACGGCAGCATCGAACTCGCCTACACGATCGAGCTGAGCGGGTGGAATGACGAGTACCGGATGCAACTGAATGTTGTTGATTTGAGAAGGGCGTGAACAGGTCTTTGGTTTTTGGTCTTGGGTCTTTGTAAGACGGAATCCTAAGACCAACGACCAAAGGCCCAAGACCGATATGCAGGAACTGATGCGAAAACGAGCGATCGCCCTTGGCTTACGGGCCAGGGTGCCGATGATCACACGGCTCGTCGCGTTTGCGCTGCTCGTGTCGGGCATCGCGCTCGTAGCAGTCTCGTACTACAAACTTCGCAACACAGAAAAGTTCAAACCACGTTCCGAGCGACCCGAGCTGTCGAAACAAGTTACCGGCGTGATGGAAGGTTACGAACAGCGCGTCACTAAAAACGATCGTCTGTATCTGCTCGTCAAGGCGTCGAAAGATACGACGTTCTCCGATGGTCATCATGAACTCGAAAACGTGAGCATGCAGGTCTTTCCGCCGCAGGGCGACGTGCCTGACCAAATCTCTGCGGCACACGCGGTCTACATCCCCGACACGAACATTCTTTCGTTCTCCGGAAACGTTCGCATCGAAACAAAAGAGAAACTGAAGGTCGGAACGGAAACGCTCTCGTTCGATCAGAACAGCGGTGTGGCCCAAACCGACGCGCCAGTCACTTTCGAACGTGAAAACGTGAGCGGAAAATCCACGGGCGCCGTCGTCGAACAAAAAGCGAAGCGTCTGGATCTGAAGAAGGACGTCGAGATAACGGTCGCGCCGAACGTTCCTGCCGAGACTGCGGCGAAATCGCCATCACGCGCTCGACCCGTGCTGATCAAGTCGGCGCGAGGCGTGTTTGAACAAGAGTCGCTGAAGTTTACTTTTTCCGGCGGTGTCACTTTTGAACAAGAGCGCGACATACTTAGCGGCGAAAACCTTTACGCGTTTCTGAACCAGGACAAGCGACTCGAACGAGCCGAGCTGCGCGGCAACTCTTATCTGCGCTCCATGCAACCGGGCCACTCTGCGGAAGTCTCGTCAGTCGACATGGACTTTTTTCTCGATAAGGACCAACGCCTGCAACGCGCGGTCGCAAACAACAACGTCGTCGCTCGGTCACTCGATGCGGACGCGGACATGCAACTCAACGGCGCCAGCAGTCTCGAAGTTTTATTTCAGGCAAGCGCCGACAGCAGCGTGCTCAAACAGATGCAAACTGGTCAGCGTTCGACGATTACTCTGAGCGCGCCGAAGTCGAAAGCAAACGATCCGCGTGCGGCAAATAAGCGTCTCACGGCCGACACGGTTCGACTCGCGTGGAGGGCCACAGGCCGCGATCTCGAAAGGGCCGAGGCCTCGGGAAATGCCGAGTTGTTTATCGAGCCAGTCGTCAACAGCGCGCGCGCTGAACGCAAGACACTGAACGCTCCGCGTTTCGATTGCGACTTTTTCGACGCCGGCAATCTCGCTCGCGAGTGCAAAGCGACCGGCGGATCGAAAGCGACGATGGATCCCGTGCAGCCCTCGCCCAAACGCGGCACTCGCACACTTACGTCACAAAACATGTCGGCCATCTTCGTAAAAGACACGCAGGACCTCGAACGCGTCGACGCACAGGGCGACGGCAAGTTCAACGAACTCGATCGTAATGGAGTTGCCGCAACTGTCTCTTACGTTGCTGCTGATGAAACCGTTCGCCTGCGTGGTGGCGATCCAACCGTGTGGGACGCACGCGGACGCACGAAAGCCGTCGAGCTTGATTCCGATCTCGCCAACCAGCCTGCGTACGCGCGTGGCAAGACCACCACGACGTACTACAGCCAGGAGCAGACCAACGGCGCCACGCCATTTTCAAAAACGAAGAGTCCGGTCTACATCGCGAGTGAACGCGCCGAGTTTCGTCACGAAAGCGGGCAGGCGGTTTATTTCGGCAACGCGCGCGCATGGCAGGACGACAACTACGTGCGCGGCGACAAGCTGGTCCTATACGTCAACGAGAAGCGAATGGAAGCGTCGGGCCACGTTCAGACCACCATCTACAACTCGAAGCGACGCGTTGAAAATCAGACCGAGGCGCCGGTGTTCGCGTCCGCCGATTCGATGTTCTACTCGGATCCCGATCGCACGATTCACTACGAAGGCAACGTCGACATCAAACAGGGGACCGATCGAATCACAAGCGGTGTCGCAGACATCTACCTCGAAAAAGACTCGAACCAGATGCAGAAGACAGTGGCCCAACGCAACGTCGTGCTGACGCAACCATCGCGCAAAGGCACGGGCGACTGGGTCGAATACACGGCCGCCGACGAAGTTGCGGTGCTGAAAGGAAACCCGGCGCGCGTTGAAGACGTCGAGCAAGGCAATACGCAGGGCGCGCGTTTGACGGTCAATCTTAGAGACGATAAAGTCACCGCCGACGATGCTCGTGGACCACTCTCGCCGGGCCGCGTACGCTCCAGCCACAAGATCCGAAAGCCCTGATGATTAAGGAGCCATTGCAGGTCGCCGAACCACATTCCCGAGGCGGGGAAGACACTCCACATGTGCCGGAGACTTCGTCCGCAACCGCTCTTCGCAGCAGAAATCTCGTCAAACACTACGGCCGTCGTCGAGTTGTCGACGACGTGAGCTTGCGCGTCGAGCCCGGTGAGGTGGTCGGATTATTAGGCGCTAACGGCGCGGGCAAGACCACGACGTTCTACATGATCGTCGGTCTCGAGCGGCCGGACTCCGGCAGTGTTGTGTTGGGAGATCAGGATCTGACGAAACTGCCGATGTATCTGCGCGCGCGTTTAGGTATTGGATATCTTCCGCAGGAGCCTTCGGTATTTCGCAAGATGACTGCTGCCCAGAACATTCTCGCGGTCCTGGAAACTGTCGGACTGCGGCGCCGCGAACAATTGAAGCGTTTGGAAGAGTTGCTGGAAGAGTTTGGCATTGCACACGTTCGCAACACGCGCGGCGACGCGCTGTCGGGTGGCGAACGCAGACGCACGGAGATCGCGCGCGCCCTCGCCACCGAACCGCATTACATCCTGCTTGACGAGCCGTTCGCCGGCATCGATCCAAAGGCCGTCGACGACATACAGAATGTAATACTCTACTTACGAAATCGTGGCATTGGTATTCTGGTTACCGATCATAATGTGCGTGAGACGCTTGGTGTAACGGACCGGGCCTATATAATGGCCGAGGGCAAAATCTTTCGTTCGGGCCAACCGCGCGACTTGACAGACGACCCGGAAGTGCGGCGCTTATATCTTGGCGAAAAGTTCCGCATGTGAAGATTCTGCAACGGAACATATGAGTTGCACAGAGTAGGGCTTTGATCGGTTATAATCCTCCCCGTGCGGTCGAGGCCGCGATAATTACCAAAAATCTAGACGAGTTTTTTGGCAATCTGATCTGAAAGAATGTCTTTAAAGCTAACCACCAGCCTTTCCCAGCGCCTCGTGCTGACGCCGCAGTTGCGCCAGCGAATCGAGATGTTGCAAATGACGTCACTGGAACTGTCGGACCTCATTCAGCAACAGTTGCTGGAGAACCCTGTGCTGGAAGAGGTGCCGAGTCAGGAAGAAGTGCAGGAACTGGCGGAGAAGGTGCTCGATCATCTCGCGAGCTCCGAGGCAGACGCTTCGTTTGGAGAAGCGCCCGAGCCGGGCAGTCCCGCGACAAATGGATCCGGAGATCCCGATGTGGTTGCGGCTGCCGCGCCCGGCGAAGGCGAGTTTCACGACACTGTAGCGACCGGTGAAGGCGCTGAAGGCGAGGAAGGCGTTGTTGACGAAGCATCGCACGATGCTTTTGAAGAGATCGATTTCGGACGTGAGTTTCAGGACTATCTCGATCCCGGTTACAAGACGCAGGAAATCGAATATAAAGAAGACGCGCCTACTTTCGAACAGTTCTTAACGCGTCCGCCGTCACTCGCGGAACATCTCGAATGGCAACTGCACATGAGCACGATCGATCCCGAGTTGGTCGATCCTGCCATCTGCGTGATCGGTAATCTCAACGCCGATGGTCGTCTCGCGGCCACAAACGAAGAGATGGCCGCGATGGAGAATGTTTCCGAAGAGGTGATGGAGAAGGCGCGCCAGGCTGTGATGCGTCTCGATCCGGTTGGTTGCGGCGCGCGCGACGTCAAAGAGTGCTTGCTGGTCCAACTCGAAGTGCGCGGCGAAACTGATCGTCTCGCGGCGAAACTGATCAGCGAGCATTTTGCCGATTTGCAACAACACAAGCTGCCGCATCTCTCGAAACAGATCGGCGTCGACGTCGAAGTCCTGCTCGAAGAGCTGCAGTTTATTCGCACGCTCGATCCATACCCGGGTCGTCGATACTCATCAGAAGAACCGATCCTGATCAGTCCCGAGATCTACATCGAGAAGCTCGACGAGAACGACGACGAGTACATAATCTACTTTGCCGACGATGGCAGTCCACGGTTACGTGTGAGCGCGCAGTATCAACAGATGCTGAGCCAGGGCGTCAGCAACGAGACGAAGAGTTTCATTCGCGAGAAGATGCGTTCGGCAGTCGACCTGCTGCGCAATATCGAGCACCGGCGGCAGACGATCTATAAAGTCGTAGAATCAATTGTGCAGCGACAGAAAGATTTTCTCGATCACGGCGTGCAGCACATCAAGCCGATGATGTTGAAAGACATTGCCGAAGATATCGGGATGCACCTGTCGACCGTTTCCCGCGTCGTGAATCGCAAGTACGCGCACACGCCGCAGGGCGTGATCGAGTTACGCCGTTTCTTCACCGAGGGCATGTTGAATGAAGACGGCGAAGAGATATCGACGCGGATTATCAAGTTACAGATCAAGAAGCTGATCGAGGAAGAGGATTCGCATAATCCGATCACCGACGATCAGGTAGTAAAGATACTTGCGAAGGATGGAATTAAGTTATCGCGCAGAACTGTCGCGAAGTATCGCGATCAAATGCAGATTCCCGGGTCACGCGAGCGTCGCGCCGTCGTTTAATGCCCCTCTTACACGACGCGAAAGTTTTAGGTAGTAGTAATCAGTAATCCTTGCGCTTGGCTGACTGTCATCAGTGGGCTGCGTTTTGCGCATTAGTCTCTTTTTACAGGTCCGAGGAGGAAGTGACTGATGAAATTCGAATACACGGGACGACACGTCGATGTGTCGCCGGCAATCAGGCGTCATGTTGAAGATCATTTCAAGAAGTTAGATCACATTTTCAACGGTGATTCCACCTTAAGCACTCATGTTGTCATCGACGTTGAAAAGAACCGCCAGATCGGAGAGATCATTGTTTACTGGCGCGATCATACGTTGACGGCGAAAGATACGAACGCCGACATGTACATGGCGCTGACGCGCGCCATGGCGAAGATTGAGAAGCAGGCCGTTAAACTGAAGAAGAAGATTATCGATCGTAAGCAGAGTGCGAAATCGACCGCGAGCATCGCGCCGCATCCGGACGGACAAATCGAAGCCGCCGCACGTCCGCCACGAATCATCCCCGCGCGTCGTTATGCGGTGAAACCGATGACGGCGGAAGAGGCGGCGATGCGTCTCTCGGGCGAGCCGGACCAGTTCCTCGTCTTCCGCGACGCGGACACGCAGCGGCTGGGAGTGATTTACAAACGCAACGACGGAAACTACGGATTGATCGAACCTTGATCTCACATCAGGGTTCTCGATCATGGTTAGTCCTTGCGAGTTTGTTTGTAGGCCGCAGCTGATTCATTTTTTGATTGACTACTTCATTGGACCAGATTAAGATGCCGATGAATTCTCAACTCATGCTCCCCCATTGCGAATTCTTAACAACTATGTGATGCCTCCTCGTAAAAGTCTCTCGTAGTTGAAAAGCAAAAGCCCACACAACAGGTAATCGGTCGAGGAGTTCTCCTTGGGTCGACGTCTATCTTCGAATAGTTCTGTCTGATGCATTCGGGCAGGACGCAAGGGGAGGTCTGCCTCGGATCAGGAGTCGTAACGCACACCGCCCATAATAAAGCTGCTACAAGAAGAAGCATCGAAATAGAAAAACGAATTGGCCCGCCCCCACCGGTGCCGAAGCTGAAACCGGCACCCCGGCCTAAAAAAGGCAAGAAAGGAGCCAATGACCAATGATCAGAGGTTACACAATAAAGAGCGTAGGGGCGGTAAGTTTGTTACTCACAATAGTACTTTGGTCTATGCCGTTGAATGGAATGATCGCATTGGACCAAAAAGCAAGTGAGAATACGACAGTGGAAAAACTAGCAGATCAAGATGTCATTGCCATGCTAAGCAATCGAAATACTGAGTCAGCTCACATGGCAGTTCAAGAAATAATGCGACGTGGCGACCGAATGATTCCATTATTGGTGCGTTGCAAAGGAAACAAGAGCTTTTTTTGGGGGTATGGTCTGGGTCATCATTTGTCCGGCTTTGTTATTCGGTTGCCAGTTGAAGATACAGATACCAACGATGGAAGCTTTATCACCATCGAAGTAGCAGCGTTGTATCTGATCTCGTCGATTTACCACAAAACGACGGAGTTTGCAGAAGCTCCTTACTTATCAGACGGCAAACGTGTAGATCGGCAGAGGTTTAACACACCTGAACGCGTTCGTGAAGCGTGGGAGTCGACTGAGAAATGGATAGAGGCGTTCACAAGCGAAGGACTAGAACCTCTTCGATCAAAAGGTCTATCACCGCTTTCGCGCTCTAAGGTTCGTTTCTGGGGTGGAGGTTGAGTTTGGACGCATAAAACTCGCGTCCTTACAGCGACTCGAACTGATTACGCCAATCAGTGATCGTGGGTCTGATCTGGGACAATCGGAGGTCCTTTACATCGACGATGATCAGATCGGGAGGCCCACCGACTGGGTGTGTTGAGCCTGTCTTGTGGCAAATGCTCCAGCTTAAAGTGTCAGGTAGCAGGCTCGACTCACGACGAAGCATGTTGCGAGCATCGCACAGAAGTACAAAGCGCAGTATGTCATTGAACATGAAGCGAGCGATTACTCTTTGGCTCGCGATCCCTGCGTTAGCGGTCATTGTCGCCTGCCATTCACAAGTACATGCCGAATTCCGCCCAACGCAACAACAGTCGCCGTCGCCTTCACCCCAGGATGTCGCTTCGCTCTGTGACTCCATCAAAGACATCGAGGAACTACCTTTTAAAGATGATAGACCTGTTGCCGATCCAGCTTACAACGCGCTAGCCGCCGTGGGAGAGGATGCGATTCCGTGCCTAATCAGAAAGATTACGGACGAGACCGTGATGAAGGATCCGCGGCAGGCGCCGAAGGTCGGCAATCTGGCCGTTGGCGATACGGCTTTCTTTGTTCTCACTCGCGTCGCGAAGATCGATCAAGCCGGCTTTGTCGAACTTCTGCCACCTGAAGTGCGAAAGGCGTATGAGGGTGGTGAAGGCATCAATGGCTACTTCAGGTACAATCGACGAAAACAACAACCGCAAGAAACTGCAAGACGCAGCCGTGAAATGGTACGAGAACAAATACGGCCGCAGTCTGCCGTGATGGAGTTACCCCAGCGGAGACAGTAACTACCGATGACAACGCAAAACGCCAGTGGTATAAGTGTCTCTCACCGACATGGCCCGCAAATCGCCAAAAGCCCCTCCTATTGAAAAGAACAACGTCCCGGACATTGTAATCATCACCGGCCTCAGCGGGTCAGGCATGTCCTCGGCCACCAACGCGTTTCAGGATCTCGGTTACTTCTGCGTCGACAACCTGCCGAT
>DASTOZ010000383.1:0-3473 GCA_035762365.1 Pyrinomonadaceae bacterium
CGGAAAGACTGCGACCCAGCTCGGCAGTGACGTAAGCGCGCGTGCCGTCGGGCGAGAACGCCGCGTCTCGCGGGCGTGCACCAACCATGAACGTCGAGACCACTTCGTTGCTTTCCGTGTCGATCACAGACACCGTGTTGCTGGTTTCCGCAGTGACGTACACCCAACGTCCGTCCGGGCTGATCGTGACGCCTTCCGGCTCGATGCCGACTACGACGGTCGATACAACTTTTCCGGAGCTCGTATCGACGATCGAGGCGGTGCCCGCGTCTTCATTCGAAATGAACAGACGTTTTCCGTCGTTACTGACAGCGAACTGTTCCGGATCGGGTCCCGCGTCATATTGGGCCACGACTTTCCCGGTATCACGATCGATCGCGGCAATCTTATTGATCGTGCCGGGCGTTTGCTGCGACGAAAAACTGATTGCCACGTAAATGCGCTTGCCGTCGGGACTCGCACGGATCCCGCGTGGCCTCGCGCCGACGTGGATCGTGGAAACGACGCGATCCGTGTTTGTATCGATGACAGTCACGGTGCCGTCACGCTCGTTGCTCACGTACGCGAGTGGTCCGGACGGCGCACGTGCGCAACCAAGAAACAACGAAACCGAGATTAACAACATCAGCGTTTGCCCGATGCGACGGTCTGATTCGCGAAGCCAACCGGCGCACAGCGCGAGTCCCGCGACGACGTAAACCGCTCCCGCCGGCACCCACATGATCAGTCCACCGAGTTGCTGGTCTTCGAGAGGCGTCAGTCCCCACGACGCGGTCGAGTGAAGATACGCCGGATAGATGACCGTTCCGGCAAACGTGATCAGCGCGCCGAGAACTCCGCTGTGGACTGACGTCGTGAACACGTAAAGCGCCGCGGCCCCGTAGCCGAGCGCGCCCTGTGGTCCATGAATCAGCGCCCACCAGAAGAGCAGCGCGGAACCAAGGAAACACACGTGCTGAAGCGTGTGCACCAGGTCGCTGCGCAACGTCGCCTGAAACAGAAACGGCACGTGCCAGATCCACAACGCCGCCGCGTGAATCACCCACGCCGTCAACGGCATCGTGATCGACTTCCAGCTCCGTTGGAACCACCGCGCTTTGGTCGACTGTCCGATGCGCCGCGACCAAACAACGGGCATGGACCACAGAAACGCCACCACCGGACGCCCCAAAACAATCAACGGCGCCGCGACGAGCATCAACAGTTCATGCTGCGTCATGTGTGCGGAAAACAGAACTTCACCCAGCGGATGCAGCGGCGAAACGAGAGCGACAAACAGCGCGAACCATCCCGCCGCAAACGCAGCCGCTTCCCAACCCCGAATGCCGCGACCGCGTCCTGCCTCGCTCCACATGCGCCGCAAACCGCGAAAGTAAAGCCAACCGGAAAGTGCGAGGCTCGCGATCACAACCGGGTCCAATCCCCACGTGAAGAACAGATCGCGCGGATGATGTGGCTGCCCTTCGTGCGCGACGACAGTCGTCGACATCAACGCCATTAGGAACATGGCGAGAACCACAACCATCGCTCTGGTTATCTTTCGCATGGATGATGAATAAATACCGGAATCCACTGCGCCACGATCACTGCGCACATCAGCAAACTGATCAATATGCCGACAGCGGCCATAAACCGGCTTCGCGCAATTGGCCCGCTGCCGTCTTCGTTTGCCGTAACTCGCGTCCAGACTCGATAAGCCAACAATCCGGCCACCACTGTCGCCAGCAACGCAACGAGCGAGACGAGATGAAGCGGCCAGGTGTGGCCGGTGGCGCACGACCAAAGCACGAGTGCGTAGTTGGCCTCGAGTTGCAACAGCATCGCCGTTGGCCCAACCAGCACGCCTGCCCACAACTCGCCTACGCCGGCGCCTGCTTTCAGATCTGCTGCTGCCTTCGCCTGCACCTTTTCCCCTCTCAAAGAATTCGTGGCGCGATGTAGATCGTCGCGTAAATCACGAGCCAGATCACGACGACAAAATTCCAGTAAATACAGTTCTCCGAAACATCGACGAAGCGCTTACCCTCGATTGGACCAACAAACATCAGCACGATCAGCACGACGGTGTCGACCAGATCCGTCAGCACGTGCGCGGTGTGAAATCCCATGTTGAAGAACACGATCGAGCCGTAAGCGTTTTGCATCCAGTGGGTATTGAGGTTCTTAAACTCAAAAATGCGGATGATCGCGAAGGCGAGTCCGAAGGCGAACGTTACGATAGTCCAAAGTCTCACGCCCGACAGATCGAGTCTCTCGCTCGCTTTTTTTGCGAGGTGATTCGGGAAGAGGCTGACGAGTATGACGATCGTGTTGAGCGTGCCCCAAAACAGGTACGGCGGCGGCGTTGTACCTGGAGGCCAGTCAGGCACGCCCGTCCGCAGGAAGAAGTAGCTCGCCACGAGGATCATCAGCATCGTGCCTTCCATGAGCAACATGCTCCAGGTGGCCCACCAGGTCAGCGCGCGATGTCCAAACGCGTAGGTTGGGAGTTGCGACACGTCGATAGTGCGTTGCGCAGCCACTAAGCAGTTCCTCCTTCTCGTGCGAGTCGTTCTTTGACCTCTTTCGGCGCCCGCTCTTCGCGCTGCTTTTCCTTGGGCCAGAACCAGCCGATCAGCGCTATCGTCACTGGAATCGATCCCCACACGACTGCCCACGGCGTAAAGATCGAGCCGATAAATAGACCAGTCGTGGTAATCGCCGCGATCAATGGCCAGATCGTCGGCTTCGGAAACTCTTCGATGTGGTCCGGTTCGCCGTCGAGCATCCTGGTGACCAGCACCTGGCGCACGTCGTTTCTCAACCCGACGACAACAGGTTGATCGGGCGGTTGCGTCCAGAGCGTATCGCGCCCGGCTACGGTCGGAATGTGCAGGAAGTTGTAACTCGGCGGCGGGGAAGTAGTGGCCCATTCGAGCGTGCCTGCGTTCCACGGATTGTTTCCGGCAACCGCGCCACGACTACGGCTGCGAAACACGTTGATGAGAAACACGAGGACGCCGAGTGTGAGAATGACGCCTCCGATCGTGGCGAGCAGGTTGAGCGTGGCCCATCCCGGCAGGTTTTGATACGTGTAAACGCGACGCGGCATTCCTTTCAATCCGAGAATGTGCATCGGGAAGAAGGCGAGATTGAACCCAATGAACATCAGCCAGAACGTGATCTTGCCCATTCGTTCGTCGAGCATGCGCCCGGTGAATTTTGGAAACCAGTAGTGCAGTGCGCCAAACAGTGGAAACACCGACCCGCCGATCAGCACGTAATGAAAATGCGCGACCACGAAATACGTGTCGTGTACCTGCAAATCGACCGGGGTACTCGCCTGCATGACCCCCGTCATGCCACCCAGCACGAAGATGAAGAAAAAGCCCAACACGAATATGAAAGGTGTTTTGAAGATCGGTTTCCCGCCCCAGATCGTCGCGATCCAACAGAAGATCTGAATCGCCGAAGGAATCACCACCATCATCGTC